>DASYVT010000034.1 GCA_035936835.1 Candidatus Methylomirabilota bacterium
GTAGACGGACACCGGCGACCCCGCCGCCAGCACGACGGACGCCGGCTTTTCGGCTGAGAGGAAGCCCCACGCGGGACCGTAAACCTGGGCCCAGTCGAGGTCGAGGCTCCACGAGCGTACCGGGTAGACGTCCCACAGCGGATGCCTGACCTCGTAGACCAGTGTCCGGTCCCGCCTGTCGCGCCCGAAGCCCCATTGGTGCTCCTTGAAGAAGTGCTCCTCGCTGTCCTCTCCCGGCCGCACAGCGGGCTTGTTCCCAGCGACCTCGATAACGTGGGAGCGCCCGCGCCAGCGCAGGCGGCGTATGGTCACGATCGCCGACGCCTCTTCCGCGACGCCGCTCTCGATCGGCGCGACCAGGTAGGGCTCGTTGTAGATCGCGCGCGCAAGCCATGAGACAAGGGGCTGAGACACGAACTCGCGAATGAAGACGACGCCGCGACGATGGCCCTGTCTGACGTAGAAGCGCAGGTTGATCTCCGGGAACCTGCGCAGGCCGGGCCACGCGACGCCCCACACCCGAGTGTCCTGGAAATCGAAGGCGACCAGGCTCGCGAACGCCGACCCGCCGTGCTTGTCGAGCTCGAGCCCCGCAGGCAGGTGAGGGTCGAGCAGTGCCGGCGGCACCTCGTACGTCAGGATCGCGAGGTTCGACCACCGCGCCGTGAGGAACGGGCGGCGGATGGTCTTCATTGGAAGGATGCTCACTGGGTCACGATGCTCACTGGGGAACGGTGCTCACGGGGTCACGGGGAGCCCCGCGCCCGCTCAGATCTCAGGGCGCTTGCCGTGGGTGGCGCGCACAACGGTCTTGATGCCGCCGCGCACGGTGAAGTCGCCCACCACCTCGATCCAGCGCGGCCCGGCCACGGCCACGAAGTCGTTCAGGATCCGGTTGGTCACGTCCTCGTGGAAGGCGCCCTCGTTCCGGTACGACCAGATGTAGAGCTTGATGCTCTTGAGCTCGACGAGGTTCCGGTCGGGGACGTACCTGATCCTGATGGTGGCGAAGTCCGGCTGGCCGGTCCTGGGGCAGAGGCAGGTGAACTCCGGGATCTCGAGCGCGACCTCGTAGTCGCGGTCGGGATGCGGGTTCGGGACGACCTCGAGCTGTTTCCCGGGCTGGCTCGGCATGCGCCTATTCTACCGCGACGCGCCCACGGGCCGCGCGCGCCAGACGGTGTCTCGCGCGCGGTCGAAAACCTGCGCCGGCAGCCGCTCCAGCAGGACGACGCTCGTCCCCCGGCTTTCCACCGCGAAGACCCGCCCGCCGTCAACCCAGGTCACGAGCCCGCCCTCCCGGACCGCGGCCTTGCCGGCAAGCTCGGGGTGGCGCTTCTCGACCGAGGCCTGGAGATTGGTCGCCAGCGCCGCCGCGATCTGGGCGTCCGCCGTGACCACACGGTAGGCGATCACGAAGCGCCCCCCGTCGTCCTCCCAAATGCGGTAGCGGTCGCCGCGCCAGCCGGCTGCCGCGCGCCGCCCATCGACCTCGCCCAGGTGGAGCGCCAGCACGGCGCCGAGGGCGAATTCGCCGAGATCGTCGTCGGACACGAGGCGGCCTCCCGAGAGGAGGCGCGAGAGGTCCGGGATCGCGACGGGGATCGGGTTCTCGCGTGTGTCGAGGTATTTCTCCGGGTGGAGGATCTGGGTCGTCGAGCGCGGCGGATCGCGGTAGACGGCGCTCATGTCCGACCACGGATGGCGCTTCCTGAACTGGTAGACGAAGCCGAGCCCCTCGACGTAGGGGAAGAGCAGGAGGTCGCGCAGGAACTTGGGCGCCTTACCGACGACGGGCCCGCCTGCGCTCGAGACGATGAGGCCCTGCGCCATGGAGAGATCGGACAGCCCGCTGATGTCCATGCCCTGGGGCTTCAGCATCAGGTCGAAGCTGAGCGCCACGGCCTCGCCTTCGATGAGCGCCTGGCGGGCGAGCAGCCGGTCGCCGTGGCCTGGGTCGGGCGCGATGAAGTTGTCGAGCGGCAGCTCGCGGTCCTGGAGCGCGTGGACCAGCTCGTGCATGAGCGCCGCGCGCTGCTGCTCGGGCGGGAGCCAGTCGCCGACGACCATGACCTTGCCGCGCGGGTCGTAGTAGGCGGAGACCTGCTCCTCGAGGAGATCCAGGAAGAGACGGCGGAGGTCGTAGTCGGGCGGGATCATTCCCCAGGCGACCATGCTCTTGCGCTCGGCCTCGAGGACGGCCGGGGAGTAGCGGCGGGTCATCTCCTGCTCGATG
This sequence comes from Candidatus Methylomirabilota bacterium, assembly GCA_035936835.1. Classification (NCBI taxonomy): domain Bacteria; phylum Methylomirabilota (SeqCode); species Candidatus Methylomirabilota bacterium. The sequence continues at coordinate 2,237 of DASYVT010000034.1, forward strand.
AAGCGCCGGTTCTCCGCCCGCGAGCGGAGCAGGACCGGCGGCGGGCCGGGGGCGGCGATGCCCTTGAGCGCCGCGAGCTGCTGGTACAGCGGGGCGGCGACGGCATCGAGCGCGGCCTGTGCTGGGTTCGGCTGCTGGGCGCGGAGCGTCGGCGCCGCGGCAAATGCGGCGGCCAGAGCGAGGAGCGCGAGGGCCGGGGCGCGGCGCATGCGCTGATGATACCTCACCGGCCCATGGTCAGCGCGATGCCGACCACCACGAGGAGTGTGGAGAGGACGAGCTCCGGCGCCAGCCCCTCGCCCCCGACCGCGGCGGCGATCAGCACGCCCCAGATCGGAGTGGTCAGGGCCACGGTGGCGAGCGCGCTCGGCCGGTAGATCTGCAGGAGCCGCGCGTTCATGACGAAGTTGAAGCCGCCGATGACGACGCCCTGGAAGAGGATCGACAGGATGAGCGTTGCCGTCCAGCGGGTGGGCCGTCCGGACTCCACGGCGAGGCTGATCAGAAAGAAGCCCACGCTGCCGATGACAGACTGGTAGAGCATGAGGCGCACCGGATCCACGCGCTGGACCGTCTTGGCGATGTAGACGATGCGCTCGCCCAGCAGCAGGGCGGAGAGCGCGACGATGAGGTCGCCCAGGAGCGTGCTGCTCGACGTCGTGAAGCTGCGCCCGAAGAGGATGATGACGCCACTGTAGGCCACGAGCACTCCGGCGAGCTTGCGCGGGGTCAGCCGGTCGCCGGGGATCATGAAGTGAGCGAAGACCACGGTGTGGATGGCGTAGGAATTCAGCACGATGACGCCGTGGGCCGCCGTGGTGCGCTCGAGGCCGACGTTCATGAGCGCGATCTGGAGCACGAAGAGGAGACCGAGCGACCAGATCGGCTTGGCCTCACCCGGGCGGATCACGAGCACGTCGGGACGGCGGCTCGCCAGGGCGTAGGTGGAGATCGCAACGGCGCTCACCACGAAGCGCAGGAGGGCCATCTGGAGCGGCGCGACGTCGGAGAGGCCGAGCTTGATGGCGACGGGGTTGGCGCCCCAGAGGGCGGAGAGCAGCAGCGCCAGCGCGGCGCCTTTGGGGTCGAGGGAGCGATGCTCGAGCACGGGACGGGCTATGGTAGCATGAGCCTCAATGAAGATCGGTCTCGTCGGGCTTCCCAAGAGCGGAAAGACCTCGCTGTTCAACCTGCTGACCGGTGCGTCGCTGGCGACCTCGTCGTTCGGAGGCTCGCGCGCGGAGATGCACGCGGGCGTGGCGCGCGTGCCCGACCCGCGGGTGGACACGCTGACCGCGCTCTTCAAGCCAAAGAAGACGACCTTCGCGTCGTTCGAAGTGGTAGACCTCGCCGGGATCACCAAGGGCGACCGCGAGGGATTGGACGCCAAGGAATTCAGGAACGCGGACGCGCTCTTGCACGTGGTGCGCGCCTTTCCCGACGCCGCCGGCGCGGCGCCTAACCCGAAGGGCGACATCGCGGATCTTGAGACGGAGCTGATCCTGGCCGACCTCGAGGTGGTGGAGCGCCGGCTAGAGCGGCTCGAGGCCTCCATCAAGAAGAAGCGCACGGACGCCGACGTCAAGGAGCAGGCGATCCTCCTGCGTCTCAAGCCCGCGCTCGAGTCCGAGACGCCGATCCGCGCGGCCGAGCTCTCGGACGATGACGCCCGGGCGATCCGCGGCTTCACGTTCCTCTCGCAGAAGCCCATCCTCCACTGCCTGAACCTCGCGGAGAAGGAGATCGACCGGGGCAAGACTCTCGTCGAGAGTTTCGGGCTCGGGGAGATTACCGGGCGCCCGGGCACTGCCGTCGGCTGGGTCTCCGCCGTCATCGAGGCTGAAGTGGCGCAACTGGCGGGGGAGGAGCAGGCGGCCTTTCTCGCCGACCTCGGGCTGAGCGAGCCGGCCATCAGGCGCGTGCTTCGCGACTGCTATGCGCTCCTCGGACTGATCTCCTTCTTCACCGTGGGTGAGGACGAGGTGCGCGCGTGGTCTGTCCCGCGCGGCACCCGCGCCCAGGATGCGGCCGGCGCCATCCACTCAGACATCGCGCGCGGCTTCATCCGCGCCGAGGTCGTGGGCTACAACGAACTGGTCGCCGCCGAAGGCTCCATGGCCGCGGTGCGCGAGAAGGGGCAGTTCCGCCTCGAGGGCAAGGACTACGTCGTTCAGGACGGCGAGATCTGCCACTTCCGCTTCAACGTCGCCAAATAGTAGTTCGAGCTGAGCCGCAGGAGGAGCCGCAGGTGTGGCCGTTCGAGCTGAGCGGCCATGCCGCGAGGCGAGGCCCGAGTTAGACGCGCGGCGAGGCGAGTGCTGAGTAAGATCCCTTACGGCCCCGGGGTCAGGGGGCCGTGGGAGATCACCAGGATCCGGACGTCGGTGAGCGCGCGCTCGGGGCCGTGCTTGACGCCGCCGGGCACGCAGAAGTAGTCGCCGGGGCCGTAGACGATGGGCCCGACCTGCCACTGGCCTTCGAGCACCAGCACCTCCCAGCCCTTCGAGTACTTGACGGCCAGGGTGCGGGCCTTGGTCTCCGGATCCATGTTGAGCAGGAGGATCCAGGCGCCCTCGCGGTCCTTGAAGACGGGCCGCCACTCGCCCTCCACCGTGCTCTTCTTCGCGATCGCGCCTCTCATGGCGGCGGTCCTTTCTGTATGCCCCTCGGCAGGTGGCCCCAGACGATCCAGTGACGGTCGCTGGCGAACTCGCACACGAGCCCTCCCAGGCCGCGCGAGCGGATCTGGTAGCGGAGCTCGCGAAGGGTGAAGGCGGCGCAGAGCGAGTTGAAGAAGTCTTCCTTGAGGACCGGCGCCTCGCTGCCGGAATACTGCTCGACGATCTCCCGCGCCCGCCCGGGAGACTCTGGGCGGAGGAGATCCATGATGAGCACGGCCGCACCCGGCTTGCCCAGACGCACCACCTCGTTCCAGAAGCGCTGCGGGTCGGGGATATGGTGGACGAGGCTGTTCGACACGACGGCGTCGAAGCTCTGGAGCGGAAGCGGCAGCATGGGCAGCCGGGCGCAGCGCGGGTGCACGCGGTCCTCCACGCCTGCTTGCTTCGCCGCCAGCTTCGCGAGCGCGATCATCGGCTCCGAGCCGTCCACCGCGGTGATGGTGAACCCGGGCAGGGCCTTAGCAAAGCGCACGGGAATGTCGCCAGGGCCGCAGCCGAGATCGACCATGGCGCCGCCGACGGCCTTGGGGAAGCACGCGCGAAAGCGATCCACGAAGCCCTGGTTGACCTGCGCGAAGTCGGCCTTCGCGTAGGCGAGCGCCTGGTCCTCGCCGGTCATCAGCTCGGGCTCGAGGACACGGTCCACGCGCTACCGCCCGAGCACCCAGAAGAGACACGTGACCGGAAAGGTGAGGACGAGATGGTCGCGAGGAGAGGCCTTGTCGGGAGCGAAGCAGCCGTCGGCGATCGAGAGCGGATCCGCGGTCCCCGAGAGGTCGCCGTCGGCGTGGGACGCGCAGGCGGACGTGCAGAGCTCTAGGTGCACGTGCGGGATGTGTACCGCGTTGCCGCTCATGCCGATCTGGCCGATCTGCTCGCCGCGGCTCACCCTCTGGCCCTGGACCACGGTGAGGCTCTGCATGTGGCAGTAGGCCGTCCAGCGCCTAAAGCCCGGGTGCTCGATCACCACGCCATTCCCGCAACCCGGGGGCCAGTCGATGATCCGGCTCACGACGCCATCGGCGGCGGCGAGGACCGGTGCGCCCAGCTGGCCGCCGAAGTCCACGCCGGCATGGCGCCTGAGCCGCGGCCGGTTGTCGGCGCCGTTGTACGAGCGGTAGGTCGAAAGGATGACGACCTCGTCCGTTGCGACGGAGGTCTCACCCGAAGCCGGCGGACGCACGAGGACCGCCGCCAGCAGAAGTCCCGAGACGGCGGCTCGCCAGGCCATCTTATTGAGGCTTGATCCCCATGAGCTTCACTGTGCCACCGAGCGACTGCACGAGCTCGATCATCGTGGCGTCCGAGTGCTGGGTCAAGAGGACGCAGCCGGCGCCGAGGATGAGCCCTGTGCCGCCGGTCTGGCCGAGCGCGTCCTGCGCCTCGGCCTTGGCGTCCGGACCGGTGCCGTTCTTGAGCGTGCTCCACTGGTTGAGCCCGCCCTGAACCGCGCCCGGCACCATGGCCTTGCCCTCGGCGAGCGTGGGCCCCGCGCGGCGGTCGTCCCAGTTCCACACGTCGGCTGGAAGCGCCGCCAAGCGGTCGAACATCAGCCGCTCGCCGTGGCAGTGGAGCACGGTGAGGCGCGAGTGCTCGCGCACGGCCTCGAGGATGCGGCGGTCGTGGGGCTCGCCGAAGCGCGCGTACTCTTCTTCCGTGTGGAAGGCGTGGCTCGCGGCCTGGATGGAGTAGAAGATTCCTTCCGCGCTCTCCCGGAAGCACGCCTCCATGAAGGCGAGGATCGTCTCGGTGATGGCGACGAGCGCGTCCTCGACGAGGCGCGTGTTCTCCTTGATGTCGTAGTTGAGCCGGTCGCCCGAGAGCTTGCGCGCCAGCGACAGCGGGCTGAACACCGTCGGGACGACCGAGCAGTCGGCCCGGCGGTCCACCACGCAGCGGATGACGGACTCGATGTGCGACGCCCAGCCCGTGGATTCCATGGCGACGGGACGGATCTTCTTCCAGTCCTCGGGAGCGTTCACCGCGTGGCGCAGGCAGGGACGGTGGCCGTCCGGCGCCAGCTCCTCGCTCTCGACGCAGCCCCAGTCCTCGACCGCATAGCCGCCGGCGGGCGTGACCTTGAGGAAGTCCGAGCCGTAGCGTTCGTGGAAGCGGAGCGTGGTCTGGGCCAGCGCCGCGGGCGAGCGGTCCACGTTGGGGAAGTGGCGCCAGAACGCGTACGGCGGCCGGTCGGTCGGCTCGCGCTTGATCGCCGCCAGGATTCTCTCACGCTTGGTCATGGGCTCCGTGCCTCAGGTGCGGGGGAAGTTCATACAGTCCACGAAGACATCCTGGAAGTCGGGGTGGGCCGCCAGCGAGACGTGCTCGATGCCGCGCGCGATCAGCGTAGCGCGGCCGCGCTCGGCTTCGGAGAGCAGCGCCAGCTGGGCGCCCAGCACGGCCGCGTTGCCGACGTAACGGATGCGCGGCTCGGGCAGGGCGGGGATGAGGCCGATCCTGAGCGCGCTCCGTATCGAGAGGTAGTTGCCGAAGCCGCCCGCCAGCATGAGCTCGGCGACCTTGTCGTCGGGCACGCCGGCGATCTTCTGGAGCATCGCCGCGCCCGAGGCGATGGCGCCCTTGCAGAGCTGCACCTGGCGGACGTCGTCCTGGGTCAGGACGATCTCCTGGTTGGACCCGCTCTCACCCGGCCGGGCGAGAATCACGGCCCGCTCTTCTCCATGCTTGATCACACGCGCGCGTAGTGGCGGAGGCACGTTCTCGAGATGGTCGAGGTCGATCAGGCCGGTCCAGTCGATCACGCCCGCGTCCAGCAGCGCGGCGATGGCGTCGATGAGGCCTGAGCCGCAGATGCCCTGCGCCGCGGCCTCGCCGATTGTGTGGAGCAGCAGGTCGCCGCCCTCGAGGGCGACCCGGTCGATGGCGCCCAGCGCTGCGCGCATGCCGTGGCGGATCTGCGCGCCCTCGAGCGCGGGGCCCGCCGGCGCCGAGCAGGCCCAGAGGTGCTCGCGCGATCCCAGCAGGACCTCGCCGTTGGTCCCGATGTCCACGGCGATCCGGATCTCGGGCGACTCGTCCATGCGCGTGGCGAGCGCCACGGCGACGGCGTCGGCGCCGACGAAGCCCGCGACGATGGGCAGGAGGCAGACGCGCGCCTCCGGGTTGACCTTGAGGAAAAGCTCGCGCGCGGCGAGCGTCAGCGGATGGCGCATGACGGGGGCGTAGGGAGCGAGCCCCACGTACGAGGGGTCTATGCCCAGGAGTACGTGGTGCATGCAGGTATTGCCGACGACGACGACCTTGTAGATCCACTTCGCGAGCACGCCGGAGTCGCGGCACACCTGCTCGATGTGCTGGTTGAGGAGCCCAATGATGCGCGTCTGGAGCTTGCGGAGCTTGCCCGGGTCGAACTGGGCGAAGGCGATGCGGGACATGAGGTCACCGCCGAAGACGGCCTGCGGATTGAGGCTCGACACCGACGCGAGCTGCTCGCCCGAGGCGAGCTCCATCAGCGTGGTCACCACGCTCGTCGTGCCGACGTCGATGGCGAGGCCGAAGGCCAGGAGATGCGTGTCGCCGGGCTCGACGGACAGGATGCGGCGGCCGAAGGAGGCGACGGTCACCTCGCCCTCGTGCTCGCGGAGCGCCTGGGGGAGAGTCTTCAGGACTTCAGGAGCACAGTCATCGGGCGTCCGGCCGACGGCGGCGAGAACGGCCTCGAGGTCGGACGTCTGGTGGTGCTCCTCAGTGGGCAGCGTGACGCGCACCAGCCGCTTGGTCACGCCCGCGTCGATCGTGACCGGCATCGGGGCGCCCGCAGGGCGCTCGCCGCCCAGGATTTGGAAGCTCTGGTCGTCCACCGGCGGAGTGATCTGCACCGTGATCGGATCGCTTACCCGGCACTGACAGGAGAGGCGGTAGCCCTCGCGGACGGGAGCGTCTCCCAGCTGCACCTCGTCCATGATGGTGGGCGGCGGGACGATGCCCGAAACGAACTTGACGCGGCAGGAGGTGCAGCGGCCGCGCCCGCCGCAGGTCGCTTCGATGTCGACCCCGGCGGCGTGGGCGGAGGCGAGGATGGTCGCGCCGGATTTGACTTGGAGGGTGAGCCCGGCGGGCAGGAAGGTGAGCGCCACCGTCGCCATGCGTTTGAAGATACCACTTCCCGCTTGACTTCCCCGAGAGCTTTGCCGATAGTGACCGCACCCCATGAACCCTTGGGCGCGTCCGGCCCGCAGGTGATCAGGGAGGCCCGGTGCTCTCCTACTCGCTCCAGCGGCTTCTCTGGCTGATCCCGACCCTCCTCGCGATGGCGCTGGTCACGTTCCTCGTGATGCACGCCACGCCGGGCAGCCCGCTGGACCCTGTCGCCGAGGGCGCCAACCCGCTCTCGCCCGAAGCGCAGAAGAACCTCGCCGAGGCCTACGGGCTCGACAAGCCGCTCTGGGAGCAGTTCGGCATCTTCGTCGGCAAGGCGCTCCGCGGCGACTTCGGCCAGTCCTTCGTCTACAAGACACGGACGGTGAGCGAGATCCTGATCGACGCCTTCCCGGTGTCGCTGCTCCTCGGCAGCATGGCGCTCGTGCTGGCCGTCACGGGCGGGGTGACGCTCGGCGTGCTGGCCGCCGTGTACCAGAACCGCTCGTGGGACTATGTCTCAGTCACGGTGGCGACCCTGGGTGTCAGCGTGCCGAACTTCGTGCTCGCGGTCTTCCTGATCGTGCTCTTCTCTTTCGTCCTGCCGATCTTCCCAACCGGCGGCTGGAACGAACCCAAGGACTGGGTTCTGCCCACCGTGACGCTCGCGCTCGGCCCGATGGGCATCATCGCGCGCTTCACGCGCTCGAGCATGGTCGAGGTCATCCGCTCCGACTACATCCGGACCGCCCGCGCCAAGGGGCTGGCCGAGGCCCCGGTCATCCTCAAGCACGTGCTCAAGAACGCCTGCATCCCGGTGGTGACCCTCCTCGGCCCGCTCTTCGCCGCGATCGGCACCGGCTCCTTCTTCGTCGAGTCCATCTTCCGGGTCCCGGGCATGGGGCGCTTCTTCGTGCTCTCCATGACCGGGCGCGACTACCCCATGATCATGGCCGTGATCCTGCTCTACGGGGGATTCCTGACCCTCATGAACCTCGCAGTGGACCTCCTCTATGGCTTTATCGACCCCCGCATCCGGTACTAGCCTCGACATCGCGGACCTCCTGGCGGCCGCGCCGTCGGCGGCGACGTCGAGCCTCTGGCGTGACGCTTGGCGCCGACTGCTGCGCAACAAGCTCGCCGTAGGGGGCGGCGTCACCGTCGTGCTGCTCTGCCTGGTCGCGATCTTCGCGAACGTCCTGGCGCCTCAGTCGTACACGAAGGCCAACTTCGGGAGCATCTACGAGTTCCCCTCGCGGGAATTCCCGCTCGGCACGGACCAGCTCGGCCGCGACGTGCTCTCGCGGATGATCTACGGCGCCCGCGTGTCGATGCTCGTGGGGCTGGGCTCCCAGGTCATCGTGGTGCTGCTCGGAGTGCCGCTCGGCGCCGTGGCAGGTTATGTCGGCGGCAGGACCGACATCCTGATGACGCGCTTCATCGACGTGATGTACGCCTTCCCGCGGCTCCTCTTCGTGATCCTTGTCATGTCCATGCTGGGCGCGGGGCTCATGAACATCTTCATCGCTCTTGGGCTTACCGGCTGGGTCGGCATCGCGCGGCAGACCCGCGCCCAGGTGCTGGCGCTCAAGGAGAAGGAGTTTGTCGAGGGCGCCCGCGCCCTCGGCGCCCGCGGCTGGCGCGTGCTGACGCGTCATATCCTGCCGAGCGCGCTCACGCCCATCGTGGTATCGGTCACCTTCGGCATCCCCGAGGCCATCTTCACCGAGGCCGCGCTGTCCTTCATCGGCGTGGGCATCAACCCGCCGACGCCGTCCTGGGGGCAGATGGTCGGCGAGAACCAGCAGTTCCTCCGCTCCTACTGGTACCTGTGCGTCTTCCCGTCCATCGCCATCGCGGTCACGATGCTGTCCTTCACCTTCTTCGGCGACGGCGTCCGTGACGCCCTCGACCCCAAAATGAAGTAAGGGAGGTTACACCATGCGGATTCCCGACGAGCAGCTGGCACTCTTCGAGCAGCGCCTCCAGGCCATCGGCCTCGGCCGGCGCGACTTCCTCAAGGCGGTCGGCGCCATGGCCGCGTTCGGCGGCCTCGGCTTCGCCACCACGGCCCAGGCGGCGAAGCCCTCCAAGCCCGCACCCGGCGAGAAGCTCGCGAAGGAGCAGCTCTTCCGCCTCGGGGGCGGCGGCTACTATCAGAACGATCCCGCCAGCCACGACTTCAACAAGGACCTCTACTGCCAGGGCGTGTCCGCGCTTTTCGCCGGCCTCATGGTCTTCGACGCGGATTTTCTCGCTGTACCGTATTTGGCGACCAAGGTCGACAGCAACAAGGACGGCTCGGTCTGGACCTTCACGATCCGCAAGGACTCGCGCTGGTCTGACAACGCGCCCGTCTCGGCTCGGGACTTCGAGTACTCGTGGAAGCGGCAGCTGAATCCCGAGAGCAAGGCGCCCTACGCCGCGTTCCTGTACGACATCAAGAACGGCGAGGCCTTCAACAAGAAGCAGATCACCGACCCGAGCCAGGTCGGCGTCCGCGCCAAGGATGACTGGACGCTCGAAGTCACCCTCGAGGGACCCCGCGGCTACTTCCCGGTCCTCGCGGCCTATCTTGCCGCGTTTCCGGCGTATCAGCGCGCGGTGGAGAAGCACGGTGACAAGTGGACCGAGGCGGCGAACATCGTCTGCAACGGCCCCTTCGTGCTCGATTCCTGGGAGCACAACAAGCAGATGACGCTCCGCAAGAACCCGTACTTCTTCGGAGCCAAGGACGTCCACCTGACCAAGGTCGTCATCCCGATCATTCCGGTGGCGTCGGGCGCCCTGCCGTACGAGAACAACGAGATCGACCTGACGCTGCTCCAGGCCGGCGACCTCAAGCGCCTGCAGTCGGATCCCCGCGCGTCCAAGGACGTCTTCCGATATCCGTTCCCCGGAACCTGGTACCTCCTGCCGCAGGTGACGAAGCCGCCCTTCGACAACCTCAAGGTCCGTCGCGCCGTGGCCCACGCCATCGACCGCGACAATGTGGTGAAGGTGGCGCAGGGGCTTGCCGTGCCGGCGTGGTCGATGATCCCGCCGGGGTTCCCCGGCGCCGTCGACACGCCGACGATCAAGGCCATCCAGCGCTTCGACAAGAAGGCCGCGATGGAGATGCTCAAGGGCACGCCCTTCGAGGGCGGCAAGAACTGGCCGAAGATCGTCCTGTCGATGCGTGACGAGGCCCTCGGCGCCAAGTCGCTGGCCGAGGCCGTCCAAGCGGTCCTGCTCGAGAACCTCAACATGAAGACGGAGCTCGAGGTGCTCGAGCCGCGCGTGTTCCGCGAACGCCTGTGGAAGCAGGACCTCCAGTTCGTGTGGATCCGGTGGTTCATGGACTACCCGGACCCGCACAACGAGTACTTCGACACCTTCTACGGCAAGAAGACGACGGGCAGGCGCCAGGCCTGGGTCAACGAGACCTTCGACAAGGAGCTCGAGGCCGGGCGCGACACGCGGGACGCGGCCAAGCGCATGGCGCACTACGCCAAGGCGGAGGAGATCATGCAGACCGACGCGGGCTACGTACCTGTCGCGTGGGTCGTCCGCTACGCAGCCGCCAAGCCCTGGGTCAAGGGCATCGAGAAGAACAAGAAGGGCGAGTTCGTCATCGACGGCAACATCTACGTCGACATGCTCGAGCACATCTACATCGTCGAGAAGGGCTAGCCGGGCACGCCGGAAGTAGAAGGCACGGCGGCCGAGGCGCCATCAACGGGCGTCGGCCGCCGGCACCTAACCCCCCTTTTGACGCTACTTCGTGTTGACGATCTTGTCCCAGACCTCGGCGTACTGCTGCTTGTACTGTGGCCAGATCTTTTCCTCGGCGACCTTGCGGAACGAGGCGACGTCGGCCTGGTTGACCTTCATGCCCTTGGCCTCGAGGATCTCCTTGGCCTTGGCGTAGCTGTCCACGCTCTCGGTCGCCTCGCGGATCTTCTTCTGCGCCTCCATCCCCACATCCATGATGAGCTTCTGCTGGTCGGCTGGGAGGCTCTTCCAGATGTCGAGATTCATCACCAGCACGCTCGGCCCGTAGTTGTGGTAGGTCATCGAGGCGTACTTCGACACCTCGTAGATCTTCAGCGCGTTGATGTTGACGATCGGCAGGTCGGCGCCGTCGATGACGCCCTGCTGGGCGGCGGGGATGACCTCGCCCCACGGCATGGGGACGGCGCTGGCGCCGAGGCCGTTCACCGTGTCGGCGAACACGCGCCCCTGCTGCACGCGCATCTTCAGGCCCTTGAGGTCGGCCGGGCTGTTGATGGGCCGCTTGTTGTTCCAGAAGTGGCGGAAGCCGTAGTCGTAGAAGAACAGGATCTTGACCTTGTACTTCCTCTGGAACGTCTCGTCGAGATCCTTGCCGATCTGGCCGTTGAACATCGCGTAGGCGTGCTGGTAGTCGCGCACCAGGTAGGGCGTCAGGAAGACGCCCATCTCGGGGAAGACGGTCGAGGCGGCGCCGAGGGGGGTGCCGATGGCGACGTTGCCCGATTTGACGGCGTCCATGATCTCGAGCTCCTTGTTCAGGAGCGTCCCGCCGTGGAAGACCATGTTGATCGAGCCGTTGGAGCGCCGCGTGACCTCCTCGGCCATGAACTTGAGCCCGACGGCGCCCGACTCGGGCGGGGCGAGCAGGTAGGCGAGATCCAGCTTCCTCACCCCCGGCTTGATCTGGCTGGAGACGGAAGAGACGTCGCCGGCGACGGCCACGGCGGCGATGACGACGATGGCAATGAAACCGCGGATCAGTCCTCGCATAGGTCCCCCTCTCGTGATCGACGCCTGAGCGCGTACGGGGCCGGCCCTGCCGCCAGCCTGGTCGCCTCTATAGCGCTCATTTCGCCCCCTGAAGTCAAGTCCGTTCTCGCGCCGGCGCCGATCGCGCCTTGACGAGGGGTTGCGGCGCGGTCTACGATCCCGCGTCATGATGTTGGCCGCGCGCTGGATCGCCGCCGTTCCGCCCTTCTTCGTGACCGTCCTGATGCTGGTCGCCATCGCGGACATGCTGGCCGGCGTCTTCCTCCGTTACGTGATGACCCAGGTGTCCGCCGTCTTTGACCTTCCGAGCATCCGGTTCTTCTGGGTCGAGGAGATCGGCGAGCTCTGCCTCGCCTGGATGTCCTTCGTCGGCGCGGCGATCGGCATCCGGCGCGGCGTCCACTTCTCGGTGCAGATGATCACGGACCGCCTCCCGGCCGGTGCGCGCAAGGCGGTGTTCACCGCGCACTACCTCCTCATCGCGGGGTTCGGCGCGCTGGTCGCGATCTTCGGCTGGCAGGTGGCCGAGCTCAACAGCCAGTCGTTCTCGCCCGCGTTGAACCTCAACCTGCGCTGGCTGTACCTCTCGTCGGTGGTCGGCGGCATCCTCATCGTGATCTACAGCGCGGCGTCCATCGTGGACGGCTGGCGTGGGCGGTGGCCCGCCGTGCCGGGCGCGCCGGTTTCAGGTCCAGAAGGCCACTAGCGTGCTCTTCGGCGCCGTCGGCATCTCGTTCATCGTCCTGGCGGCCCTGTCCATGCCCATCGTCTTCGCGCTTGGCCTCTCGGGCTTCCTGGGGCTTCTCATCGGAAACTTTTCGCTGCAGAAGCTGCCGTCGAGCCTCGTGGCCGGCACCCAGCACTGGGTCCTTCTCGCCATTCCGACGTTCGTCTTCGCCGGCAACCTCATGGAGCGCTGCGGGATGTCCTACGCGCTCGTGGACCTGGCAAGGGTGCTGGTGGGCTGGGTGCGGGGCGGGCTCGGCATGTCGGTGGTGCTCGCCGAGTACTTCTTCTCGGGCATCTCGGGCTCGACCATCGCCGACGTCTCGGCTATCGGCTCCACGATGACGCCGCCGATGCTGCGCGCGGGCTACAAGCCGGAGCATGCCGTCTCACTGGTGGCCTCCGCCACCGCGATGGGCATCCTTGTGCCGCCCTGCATCTTCATGATCGTGCTCGCCCAGATCACCGATACCTCTGTCGTCGGACTCTTCCTCGGCGGCTTCATCCCGGCGGCGGTGACGGCCGCCTGCCTGATGGCGGTGATCTTCGTCCAGGCGCACCGGCTCGGCTGGCCCAAGGACGTGCGCCCGACCTGGCCGCGCTTCGTGAAGGCCGGCAAGGCGTCGCTCGTGCCGCTGGTGGTCCCCATCGTCATCGTGCTGGGGTTCTTCTTTGGGGTGTTCACGGCCACGGAGGCGGGCGCGCTCGTCGCCGCCTACGCCATGGCGGCGGCGCTCTTCTACTATAAGAACGTAAGCTGGCGGGAGATGTTGACGATCGTCTACGAGAGCGCGCTGCTCACGGCGGCCGTCATCTTTCTCCTGGCCGTGGCGAGCGTCTATCAGTTCCTCATGGGCATGCTGGGGGTGCCGCGTATGCTGGGGGAGCTGCTCGGCCCCCTTCAGGGGACGCCGTGGCTCTTCCTCGTGGCCGTGTGTCTCATCGTGATCATGTTCGGCATGGTGCTCGAGGGGCTCCCGGCGGCCGTCATCCTCGTTCCCGTGGTGTTCCCGACCGCCATGCAGATCGGCGTCCACCCGGTGCACTTCAACATCGTGCTCACCGCCGCGGTGGGCATCGGGCTGTTCCTGCCGCCCATCGGCGTCGGGCTCCTCATGGCGCTGCGCTTTGCCAACATCTCCGTCGGGCAGCACTTCCGGGCGTACTGGCCCTACCTCTTGGCGCTGTTCGTCGGCCTGCTGCTCCTCATCCTGTTCCCCGAGATCACGCTGTTCCTGCCCCGCCAGGCCGGCGCCGTCCGCTGAGCCGGCCGCCCGCTGCGCCGTCAGATGAGGCCGTTGTCCCGCAGACCACGGTAGATGACGAGGTGGTCCTGGTCCTGGAGGAGCGGCTTCCGCTTCGCGAACAGGCGACGGTAGACGAGCTCGGTGATCTCCCGCCGTTCCGCCGCGGTGTAGCGGTGCACGTTGGGGTAGAGGAGGATCATCCAGACGACTGACATGAGCGCCCGGAAATCGTCCACGAAGAAGCGGACGCGGTCCGTCTTGGCGAGGATCTCAGCGTTGGCGAAGCGCCGATCCCGCCGGAGCCCGCGCCCGAAGGCGCGCAGGTCCTGGTCGTTCCTGTGGCCGAAGAATTTGCCCGCGAAGTGGTTGTAGAGCCATGTCGTCGTCGCGGGGTTGTCAGCGCTCGAGGACATCAGGACGCAGTGGATGGCCCCCGTCTTCGCCAAGAGGACGTCGAAGACGTTGGACAGGAGCGCTCGCCATCGATCGACGGGGCAGTAGTACAGCGAGTGCTCGAAGGCGATGAGATCGAGGCGCCTGCCGCCGAGGTCATTTCGGAGAAATCGTTCGGTTGCTTCGCGGTCGAGGAAGACCTTCGTGTAGTCGTGGCGGAGCGGGAAGACGTGGGTCAGCGACTGCCGCCGGATCCGCTCGCGGATCACGCCGAGGGCCGCCCGCTCGACGTCGAGCAGGTAGAGCCCGCCGAGGAAATTCGCTTCCAGGATGCGGAACTGGGGCTCTGTGCTGGACCCGACGGACAGCGCGCGCAGCGGGCGGCCGAGCGGGAGCGCCTTCGACAGTGTGCGGAGGACCCGGGCGAGGGTCTCGCCGATGTCCACCTTGTCGCGGCTGTAGCGCGACCAGATCTTGTCCTGCCGTGACATCAGGGCGCGCGACGTGTTCACGCCCTGCCTGATCAGCCGGCCCTCAGAGGCACCCACCTATCCGGCAACCCTGCCGTGGGCCGATTCCGACTGCGTCGGCTGGAGCGAGACGTGGCTGTGCACGCAGAGCCAACGGCCGTCACGGCGCGAGAGGATGAAGGTGGCGCGGCCGGGGCGGGTGAAGGGCTTGCCGTCCGGGCCCGTGGCCTCGGATCGCCAGCCGGCGGCGATCCACGCGGCATCACCGTTCGTGCGGATCTCCGGCCCGGGCTCGAAGGTGAAGCCGCGGATCCGCGGCCAGACATTGCGCCACTGCTCACGCTCGATGTTGTCGAGCCCGTGGACGGCCATGGCCCAGGTGCCGAAGGCGACCGCGTCCTGGGCGAACATGAGTCGGCCCGTGTCGAAGTCCCTCGCGCGGCATGCCGCCTCGAACTCCCGCAGCCAGGTGAGCGCGCCCTGATCGGGTGTGGGCATGGGCCGGATTATGCGCTATCCTGCGCCCATGGAAAAGCTGCCCCCCTTGGGAAAACTGACAGTCGACGCGCTTCGCACGCTGGCAAAGGCGCAGGGCCTGGAGCTCTCCGACGCGGAGCTCGCCACCCTGCTCCCGCTCGTTGAAGCTGGGCGGAACGGGCTTGCCGCCATCCGCGATATCCCGCTCGAGACCGAGCCGGCCTCGCAGTTCCGCATCTTCTGAGCGAAGAGAGGATCTCCGTGAGCGACCTCTGCTGGACCTCCATGACCGAGCTGGCCCGCATGATTGCCACGAAGAAAGTCTCGCCCGTCGAGGTCGTGCGGGCGCATCTCGACCGCATCGCGGCACTGGACGGCAAGCTCAAGTCGTACATCACCGTCCTGGGCGACGCGGCGTTGGCCGCTGCCAAGGTGGCTGAGACCACGGTGACGTCGGGCGCGGCTCTTGGGCCGCTGCACGGCGTGCCCGTGGGCCTCAAGGACCTGTATTGCACCAAGGGCGTCAGGACTACTGGAGGCTCGAAGATCCTCGCGGACTGGGTGCCCGGGGAGGACGCGACCGTGGTCGCTCGCCTCGTGGGCGCCGGGGCCATCGTGCTCGGCAAGCTCAACATGCACGAGTTCGCGTTCGGCCCCGAGGGGCTCAACCCGCACTACGGCACGCCGTGGAATCCGTGGGACGCCAAGACCCACCGCGTCTGCGGCGGGTCCTCGTCGGGCTCGGGCGCCTCGGTGGCGGCCGGCATCTGTCCCGGCGCCCTCGGCTCAGACACGGGCGGCTCGATCCGCATCCCGGCGTCGCTCTGCGGCCTCTCCGGCCTCAAGCCGACCTACGGCCGCGTGAGCCGCGCGGGAGTGCTGCCGCTCGCGTGGTCCATGGACCACGTCGGGCCGATGTGCCGAAGCGCGGCGGACTGCGCCCTTATGCTGGCGCCCATGGCGGGCTACGACCCGCGTGATCCCACGACGAGCGTCTTGCCCGTGCCCGACTACGCGGCCGCGCTCACGGGCCAGCTCAAAGGGCTCCGCGTGGGTATCCTGCGCTCCTTCTTCCTCGAGGGCGCGGCGCCCGCCCAGCAGGCCGCCGTCGAGACCGCGGCCAAGGCGCTCGCGGGGCAGGGCGCGTCCATGGAGGACGTCGACCTCAAGCTGGTCGGCCTCGCTCCGGCGGCGTCGCACGCGGTCCTCGCCCCCGAGGCCTACGCCTACCACGAGGAGTGGCTGAAGACGCGCGCGTCCGAGTACGGCGCGGACGTCCGCGAGAGGCTGCGCGTCGGCGCGTTCGTGACCGGCGCCGAATACCTCAAGGGCCAGCGCCTGCGCACGCTGCTCAAGAACGAGGTGGATGCCGCGCTGGCGAAGCTCGACGTCCTGTTGGGTCCGACGACGCCGATCGAAGCGACCGCCGTCGGGCAGAACGAAGTTCGCATCGGAGACCAGAGCCTGCCGGTGCGGGCCAGCCTGATCCGCTTCACCCGCCCCTTCAACCTCACCGGCCACCCGGCCGCGTCGGTGCCCTGCGGCTTCACGGCCGAGGGGCTGCCGATGGGGCTTCAGATCATCGGCCGTCCCTTCGACGAGGCGACGGTGCTCCGCGTCGCGGACGCCTACCAGCGGCTCACGGACTGGCACACCCGGCGCCCCGCGGCAGCCGCATGATGCGCGCCCGGCAGGCCGCATTCGTGGCGGCCATGGCGATGGGCGCTGCGGCCTGCATGACAGGGGCGCAGACCATGGAGCAGGACCTCGCCTACCAGCGCTTCCAGAAGTGCAGCAAGTGGCCGACCATCGTGCTCCAGCGCATCAATACCGACGGTCGCGTGATCGTCACGGGACGCGAGACGGAGCAGTACCAGTTCCTGGCCTGCATGGCCGAGCAGGGCCGCGAGCAGCAGAAGATCAAGCCCGACCTCGTCGTCCCCGATCCCATCGTCGATCTCCGTCCGCGCTGAGCGGCTCGTGCGATGGACCCGTCCGATCCGGTCAGCCTGCCTATCGAGGACTCGCTCGATCTCCACTCCTTCGTGCCGACGGATGTCCGGCCGGTCGTTGAGGAGTACTTAAAGGAAGCTGCGGCGAGGGGCTTCCGCGAGGTCCGGCTCATCCACGGCCGCGGCATCGGCGTCCAGCGCGCGAGCGTGCAGGGGCTGCTTGCCGGGCATCCTCTGGTGGAGCGCTTCTTCGACGCGCCGCCTGAGCGCGGCGGCTGGGGGGCGACTGTCGTGGTCCTGAAGGTTTAGTCCCGATCCGCGCGGAGTAGGATCATCCGGTCCGTGAAGGACTCGATGCGCCCCCGCTCGATCCTGAAGCCGAAGCCTTCCCGGCAGCGCGCCGGCGCCGCAAGCACGAAGCGTTCGAGGTCGGCCTTGGCCTCCGGGCTCATTCTCATCCGCTCCGTCCACTCCTCCCACTTTCGCACCTTGCTGACCATGCCCTCGTCGATCACCGTCATGCCCGCCGCCTTGAGGAATGCCGCCCACTCCCGCTGGGGCAGTGAGCGCACATGCGAAGGGTCCCGCCGCTTCTCGACCTCGAGAATGAAGGCAGCCAGCTCCCGGTCGTCGTGACCCAGGATATCCTGGAGGAGGAAGGAGCCGCCGGGCCTGAGCACGCGGGCGACTTCCCTGAGGGCGGGCAGGATGGCGGGGAAGTGGTGCGCGGCGATGCGGCACGTCACGACGCCGAACGAGCCATCCCGGAAGGGTAGGGCCTCGACGTCCGACGCCAGGAAGCGGACATTGACCGCACCACCCTTGTCCCGGGCGAAGCCGCGCGCGGCCTCGAGCATCGGCGGCGTCAGGTCGATCGCGATCACGGTGGGCGTGAAGCCGGCGAAGGCGAGCGCCGTGTGGCCGCCGCCCGTCGCGACGTCGAGCACGCGCTCGGCTCCGCGCCGGCGCCCCCACGCGACGAGGCGCTCGAGGTCCTCGCCTCCCGCGTGGCCGGCGCTCGTGACGTAGTCCTGGGCGCTCTGGCCGAACTGCGCCTGAACCTGCGCCTTCTGCCTGTCGCTCACGCGGCGGGGCCCTGCGGACGCTCGGCGACGTGGCGGAAGAGGAAATCCGCGTCGAGGGGCGTCAGGTCGAAGCGCCGGCTGGCCTCGTCCACCAGCTTCACGCGGTCGGCGGCCGGCTGCTCCCGCAGCCGCTCCTCGATCCACGCGACGGCCTGCTTGATCGGCGCTTCGCCCTGGGCCATGGTCGCTACTAGCCGCCCTCCCGCTCGAACTTCGTCTTCCACTCCTTGTTGACGTCTTCGATCCCGGGGATGTGCTTGATGGTGCTCCACGTGGCGCGCGCGGCGCCCCGCATCGCGTACATCAGGGTCTCGCTGATCTCATCCTCGGTGGCGCCGGCTTGCTTCGCAGCCGCGAAGCGTCCGGGCACTCAGGACGTGCAGCCGGCCGCGGCCATGGCGGCCATCGCGACCAGCTGCATGGTCTTGGGGTCGAGCGCGCCTTCCCGATAGTAAACGCCGGCGAATTCCTTCATCGGTCCCATAGGGTTCTCCTTGCAGGTCGTGGTGTAAGGCAGGTACCGCTCACAGGTCGCGCACCAATCGGCGCGCCCGGTCGACGCTCTTCCGGTACGTCTCGAACGAGCTGACCAGCCGCGGCTTCCTTCCCCGCTGCCGGTCGAGGGTGAAGCACGAGAAGGTGATGTCGTGAGCCAGCGGGAAATCACGGTAGAGCATGCCGGCGACCTTCTGCGGCCTCTCCGTGTGCGTGATCTCGAAGGTCTCCGTCTGTCTCAACGGCGGCACCCGCTCGCCGTGCTTGGTGCGTACCCATTTCATGGTACCGCCCAGGAGGTAGGACAGGAAGAGGCTGTCCACCAGCATGGACTCCGTCCACGGGATCTCCTTCTGGTATCCCGCCAAGAAGCGCGCACCCGTGGCCTCGAGGAACTTCCGCGCCGTGTCAGGGGAGACGAAGTCGCATGCGCCGACGATGTAACCCGTCGTCCGGCTCGGCCGGCAGTACCCGATCAGGCTCTCGAGGCGGATGACCTTGTCGCCGAGCCCGGTCAACTTGCGCTGCTCTCCGTGCGACGAGATGTAGCAGACCTGGGTCTTGCGGTGGCGGCGAACCTCCTTGAGCAGCAGGCCCAGGTCGTAGTGGGAGTAGAAGCGGCGGTACACGAGGTTGATGCGGATGCCCTCCCAAGCCAGCGACTGGCGGATGGCCTTGAGGTAGGGCAGCACGGACGGTTCCTCGTTCAGGAGCTTACCCTTGGGATTCCACATCGACTCGAGGACGACCAGGCGCATGGCTAGGACGCCAATGATACCACGCGGAAAAGAGCCGGAAATTGGATGATTCCAGACTCATCCAATTGGTGCTTTACATCGTATCAAGTGTCTGGATAATGGCTGGTACGAGAGCCCCATGAGAATACCGCTCGACCGATCCAAGGACCGCAAGGGACGGCTGCCGCTGGCGCGCCAGATCCAGCTTCACCTGGAGCGGCTGATCACGCAGCGACTGCTCGCGCCGGCCGTGAAGCTGCCCGCGACGCGCGACCTTGCGCGCGACCTCGGCGTGAATCGCACCACGGTGGCGCAGGCCTACGAAGACCTGATCGCGGGCGGCTGGGCACGCGCCCATGTGGGGCAGGGCACCTTCGTCGCCGAGCAGGCGCCCGCCCCGGCCCAGGCCTTGGCGCACGTGCCGCGCTTCGAGTGGACGGGTCACCTCTCCAAGGCCGCACAGATCGTCGCGGCGGACGCGCGCCGCCGCGGCGCCTACAGCCAGATGGCCCGGACGGCCTCGGGCGTGATCTCCTTCGCCGGCGGCATGCCGGACAGCGCCCTCTTCCCGACCGACGCGTTCCGCCGCGTCCTCAACCGCGTCATCCGCGAGGAGGGGCGCGAGCTGCTGCAGTACTATCCGTCGTCCGGCTACCCGCCGCTCCGCCAGTACCTCTCGGGCTATCTCCTCCGCTTCGGGCTCGAGGCGCGCCCCGAGGACATCCTGATCGTCAACGGCACGCAGCAGGGCTTCGATCTGGTCGCGCGCACCCTGCTCGATCCGGGCGACTTTGTGGCCATCGAGCAGCCGTCGTACCCGCGGGCGATGCAGGTCTTCCGCGCGTTCGGCGCGCAGCTCCTGCCGGTGCCGATGGCGGGCGGCGGGCTGTCGGTGGACCACCTGGAGAGGCTGCTCGAACGGCAGGCGCCTAAGCTCCTCTACTGCCAGCCGAGCGCGCACAACCCGACGGGGCTCCACATGCCCGCGGCGGCCCGGCGCCGGCTGCTGGACGTGGCCGCGCGCCACCGCCTGCCCATCGTCGAGGATGGCTTCGACGGAACGCTTTTTTACGGCGAGCGGCCGCCGGTGCCGCTCAAGGCGGCGGATGCCTCGGGGCAGGTGATCTACCTCGGCACTTTCTCCAAGGTTCTCTTCCCGGGTCTCCGACTCGGCTGGATCGTGGCGTCGCCCGAGCTGATCGAGCGGCTCGAGATGGCCAAGCAGCTGGCCGACATCCACACGAGCCCGCTCATCCAGGCCGCCGTCTACCACTTCTGCCGCCAGCGGCTCCTCGACCGTCACCAGGCGCGCGCGCTGCGCGAGTACGCGCGGCGGCGCAACGCGCTCCTGGCCGCCCTTGGCCGCCGCATGCCTGAGGGCGTGAGCTGGACCGAAACGCAGGGCGGCTTCTCGCTGCTGCTCGAGCTGCCCGAGGGGCTCGATGCCGGAGCGCTTCTGCCGCGCGCACTCGAACGCGGGGTCGCCTTCACGCCGGGCAATGCCTTCTTCAGCGACGGCGGCGGCGAGCGGGCGCTGCGACTGTCCTTCTCTGCGGTGCCCTTCGGGCAGATCGAGGAAGGCGTGCGTCGGCTGGCCGACAGCATCCGCGAGGCGCAGCGTCGGCCGGAGCGCGGGATCCGCGAGCGCGGGCCCGCCGTGCCGCTGGTCTAGAGGAGGAACGCGCGTGGATTTCGAAACCCTGGCAGCCCGTGGAGGCCGCGACGTTCCGTCCGCCAGCCGGCCGCTCACGCCGCCGATCTACCAGACCAACGTCTACGTCTTCGAGGACATGGACACGGTCGAGTCGGTGTGGGAGGGCAAGAAGCCCGGCTTCGTCTACGGACGCTACGGCACGGCGAACCACACCATGTTGGAGGATCTCGTGGCCGCGCTAGAGGGCGCCGAGGCGGCCTGCGCCTGCGCCTCGGGCATGGGCGCAACGACGGCGCTGCTCTTCGGGCTTTTCGCGGCGGGCGATCACATCGTGGCGGCGCGCGATCTCTATGGCTCGACCACGGCGTTCCTGGATGACGAAGGGCGCCGGCTCGGCATCGAGACCGTGTTCGTCGACGCCACCGAGCCCGCGGCCCTGCTGGCGGCCCTCCGGCCGAATACCCGCGCGGTGTTCGTCGAGTCGCTCTCGAACCCGCTCCTTCGCCTGGTCGACCTCGAGGCCGTGGCGCCGCACCTCGCGGAGCGGGGAATCGAGCTGATCGTGGACTCCTCCCTGGCCTCGCCCGCCGTAATGCGCCCACTCGAGCACGGGGCAACCATCGTCATGCACAGCCTGACCAAGTTCATCTCGGGGCACGGTGATGTCACCGGCGGCATGGTGCTGGGGCGCAAGGCGGCTATGGATCGCGTCCGCGCCGCGATGATTCGCTCGGGCACGAACCTCGGGCCCTTCGACGCCTGGCTCGCGACTCGCGGGGTCCGGACGTTGAGCGTGCGCGTCGAACGGCAGTCGGCCAATGCGCTCGCGCTGGCCCGCTTCCTCGAAACCCGCCCGGCCGTGAAGCGCGTGTACTATCCGGGGCTCGACTCGCACCCGCAGCGCGCGCTCGCCAAGCGCCTGATGCCCGGCGCGGCTGGGGCCATTCTGTCCGTGGACCTCAAGGGCGGGGCGGTGGCCGTCGAGGGCTTCATGCAGCGCTCCCGACTCATGGAGTTCGCCCCGAGCTTTGCCGACGTGGCGACCACCTGGACGTACCCCGCGCGGACGTCCCACCGACGCGTGTCCGATGAGACGAAGGCTGAGATGGGCATCGGCGCCGGGCTCATTCGGATCTCCGTCGGTCTTGAGAAGGTCGAGGACCTGATCAGCGACGCGAAAGAGGCCCTTGCCTGATGCTGGCGACCGAGCGCGCGACCCTGGTGCGGCCTGTGGTGCTCGAGGGCCGGCACGTGCGGCTCGAGCCGTTGGGCGTCGATCATGCTCGGGACCTGCTCGCCGCAGCGAGCGGCCCGCGCCAGACCTACGGCTTCACCACCGTGCCGGCCGACGAGCCTTCCATGGCTGGCTACATCGAGGCGGCCCTGCGGGATCAGGAGGCGGGCCGGGCGCTGCCCTTCGCGACAGTCGCGAAGGCGACGGGCCGCGTGGTCGGCAGCACGCGCTTCGGCAACATCGAGTTCTGGGCGTGGCCGCCGGGCAGCGCGAACCAGCGCGGCCAGGACGTGCCCGACGCGGTTGAAATCGGCTGGACCTGGCTGGCCGTGGACGTCCAGCGGACGCCGGTCAACACCGAGGCGAAGCTGCTGATGCTCGCCCACGCCTTCGAAACGTGGCGGGTCCACCGCGTGAGCCTCATGACCGACGCGCGCAACGAGCGCTCGCGCCGCGCGATTCTGAGGCTGGGCGCGCGCTTCGACGGCGTCCTGCGGACGGCGCGCCCCGCCTCCGATGGCGGAATTCGCGACACGGCGGCCTTCTCGATCCTGGAGAACGAGTGGCCGGCGGTCAAGACGCAGCTTCACTCACGACTGAACCAGTGAAAGGAGACACTCGCATGGAGCTCGGGACGATGAGGCTCAAGGTCGGGCTGGCGGAGATGCTCAAGGGCGGCGTGATCATGGACGTGACGAACGCCGAGCAGGCCAAGATCGCGGAGGACGCGGGCGCCGTGGCGGTGATGGCGCTCGAGCGCGTCCCGTCGGACATCCGCAAGGATGGCGGCGTGGCGCGCATGTCGCCCGTGAAGAAGATCAAGGAGATCCAGCAGACGGTGTCCATCCCGGTCATGGCCAAGTGCCGCATCGGCCACTTCGTCGAGGCGCAGATTCTCGAGTCATTGGGCGTGGACTTCATCGACGAGTCCGAGGTGCTGACCCCCGCCGACGAGCACTTCCACGTGGACAAGTTCGCCTTCAAGGTGCCCTTCGTCTGTGGCTGCCGTGACCTGGGCGAGGCGCTCAGGCGCATCGGCGAAGGCGCGGCCATGATTCGCACCAAGGGCGAGGCCGGTTCGGGCAACATCGTCGAGGCCGTCCGCCACATGCGGGCTGTCATCTCCGGGATCAAGCGGCTCAAGGCGCTCGCGCCGGAGGAGCTGATGACCGAGGCCAAGAATCTCGGCGCGCCCTACGAGCTGCTGCGGTGGGTTGCCGAGCACGGCAAGCTGCCGGTGCCCAATTTCTCGGCCGGCGGCATCGCGACGCCGGCCGACGCGGCGCTCATGATGCAGCTGGGCGCCGAGGCCGTCTTCGTCGGCTCCGGCATCTTCAAGTCAGCCGATCCGGCGGCGCGCGCCAAGGCCACCGTGCAGGCGACCACCCACTTCAAGGACGCCGACATCCTGGCCAAGGTCTCCGAAGACCTGGGCGACGCCATGCCCGGCATCGAGACCTCCAAGCTCAAGGAGTCCGACCTGTTCCAGACCCGCGGCTGGTAGGCGCCCGTGACTGGTAATCGAATGATGGGCATCCCCAACACCGGGGCGCGTGCATGACCATCGGGGTTCTCGCCCTCCAGGGCGACTTCGACCTGCACGGGAAGGCGCTCGCCCGGATCGGCCACGAGTCGGTCGAGGTGAGGCTGCCGCGCCAGCTCGAGCAGGTGGACGGGCTCATCATGCCCGGGGGTGAGAGCACCACGCTGCTCAAGCTCCTCGACGAGTGGGACTTCGTCCCGGCGCTCGAGAAGTTCCACGCCGCGGGCAAGCCCATCTTCGGCACCTGCGCGGGGCTGATCCTCCTCGCGCGCGAGGTAGAGAGCCCGAAGCAGCCGTCGCTCGGGCTCATCGACATCACGGCCGAGCGCAACGCCTACGGCCGGCAGAAGGAGAGCTTCGAGATGGAGGGGCAGGCCGACCTGGGGCAGGGCCCCCGGCCTCTCAAGATGATCTTCATCCGCGCGCCCCGGATCCGCAGGCTGGGCCCGGTCGTCACACCGCTCGTAATGCATCAGGGGCAGTGCGTCATGGCCCGCCAGGGCACGGTGCTGGTCGCCGCCTTCCACCCCGAGCTGACCGATGACCAGGCTGTGCACCGCTACTTCGCCTCCATGGTCCGGCAGGCCGCAGGGTAGGCCCTGTCTCGCCAGAACCCCGGCACTTCCGGATTGACAGCCTCCGCCCACAGGGCGCATAGTCTGGTCTGACCACCGGACCAACCCTGCGGCGGCACCGGGCGGCAGGCCCGGCCCCAATCGAGCTCGAGGAGGAGCGATGGCGCACTTCACGTGTGAGGTTGTCTACCGCGGTATCTTCCAGAAGAACCTCGCCGCGCGGATCTGCCGCGGCATCGTTCTCTCGTCGCGCAAAGCCGGCAGGTGGGGCATCGCCTTCGGCCGCTACGGCGACAGCCCCCAGCGCAATGGCATTCCCGCCAAGGACTTTGCCATCGTCGCGGACACCCAGGAAGAGCTCGAGCAGAACATGGCGCGCTACGAGCCCAAGGAGGTCGACGTCACGATCTGTGTCGACGACACCCTGTCCAAGGGCGTCGAGTCGTGGGCGTGGTACGGGCTGCAGCCCATCAACCGGCTGACCGTCCCGAACGGCACGGTGCTGATGACGTCGCTCCAGAGTCCCGCGGAACTGCTCAAGGACATCCACAAGAAGGAGACGCCCTACAGCCTGGCGCTGATTCCCGCCAAGGCGTCTTTTTCCGGCCTGTGGGTCTACAAAGAGGATCATACGGAGGCGCGGATCCTGGGCGCCCTCGCCAAGCTCCAGCCGGGCTTCCTCTCGCTCGACGCCGTCTGCGCCGCGATCCAGGAGGCCGAGTGGGGCTCCGAGCTGAAGGTGGCGTCCGCACGCAAGGCCCATGACCGGCTCGAGACGCGCCCGGTCAAGAGCACCGAGGGCAACGGGGAGACGCCGTTCTCCTTCGAGAAGCCCAAGTGGTGGGAGATGCGCGAGGGTGTCACGATCCCGGCCATCCCGCTCGGCAAGCCCATGGAGGGCGGCAAGGGCTACGTGCCCGAGCGCAACCCCTACTTCAAGAAATTCACGACGCGCACCATGCGCCCGGTCATCGACTTCGACAAGTGCGTGAAGTGCACGCTCTGCTGGATCCAGTGCCCCGACTCCTGCTTCGACGTGACGCCCGAGGGTCTCTATGACGCCAACATGGAGTCCTGCTGCGGCTGCGGGGTCTGCGAGGCGGTCTGTCCCGCGAAGGAATGCGTCACCATGGTCAGCGAGGCGGCTTTCGAGGACAACGCCAGCCAGTGGGAGATGTGGCGCAAGGACAAGGGCGCGTACCAGACCTGGATGACCAACAAGATCCACTCGAAGGAGCACATCACGCGCTCGCACGGCTTCCGCTTCCGCGGGCAATATGACCAGGAGATCGAGCAGGACCTGGACCAGGGCGGCATCGACATCACGGCGGGCATCCCGGGCGAGAACGCCGCGGGCAAGCAGCGCTGAGGCGGGGAGGACATCCCAATGGCAGTGGAGACCAAGACACCAGCGGCGAGCAAGGAGGCGTCCGATGACCGCGAGATGCTCATCTCCGGCAGCGAGGCCTGCGCCGAAGCGCTGACACTGGCCGACATCGACGTGGTGACGGCCTATCCGATCCGCCCCTACGACACCGTCATGCAGGCCATCGCGAAGAAGATCGCCAACGGCCTCCTGGTGGCCGAGTACATCGTGGCCGAGGGGGAGCACAGCCAGTTCGAGATAGTCAAGCACGCCTCGACCGTGGGCGCGCGCGTCTTCTGCGGCTCCTCGGGCGTGGGCTGGATGTACGCCATGGAGTGCCTGACGGTGACGCCGCCGCTTCGCGTCCCCATGGTCGCCATGGTCGGCAACCGGGCGCTCGACGACCCGGGCGCCTTCGGCGTCGAGCACAACGACGCGCTGTCCGTGCGCGACCTGGGCTGGATGCTGATCTGGGTGGACACGGCGCAGGAGATGCTCGACACCACGCTCCTTGCCTACCGCATCGCCGAGGACCGGCGCGTCTTCCTGCCGATCGCGATCTCGGCCGACGGCGCCTTTCTGACCCACTCGCAGACGATCGTGCAGGTGCCGACCAGGGCCAAGGTGGACAAGTTCCTGCCGCCCTACAACCGCGGCGATCTGCAGCTGCACCCAGACAACCCGATCACGGTCGCGCCCCAGGCCAACGAGGACTGGGTCATCGAGATCAGGCGCCAGAACAACGAGGCGATGAACCGCGCCTACACGGTGATCGAGGAGGCCTACGCGGATTTCCGCCGCATCTTCGGCCGCGGCCCCGAGAACCCGTGGTTCGAGGAGTACATGACCGAGGACGCCGACGTCATCCTGATGGGCATGGGCACGATCTCGCTGCCGTTCAAGGTCGGCATTCGCAACATGCGGGCCAAAGGGATCAAGGTGGGTCTCATCCGGCCGCGGTGGTTCCGGCCCTTCCCGACAGAGAAGATAGTGGCCGCGCTCCAGCCGGCCAAGGCCATCGGCGTCATCGATCGCGACTACTCCTTCGGCTCGCCCTTCGGCTCGGGCGTGGTCGCCAACGAGATCCGGGCGGCCATGTACAACGCCGAGAAGCGACCGCCGCTCCTGTCCTTCATCTGCGGTCTGGGCGGCCGCGAGGTGACGCTGGAAGACGTCTACAAGGTCACCGACCTCTGCTTCGAGGCGGCGAAGTCAGGCAAGTCTCCGCTCAAAACCCAGTGGCTGGGCGTCAGAGAATAGTGTAGTGCGAGCTGCAGGACGTCGCGGGGCTGGGGCCCCGCCGTCCGAGGCGAGCGAATAAGGAGAGAGCGACATGGCGGAAACGTTCACAAACGCGACGCAGATCCTCGAGCCTTTCCGGGGGGTTAAGAAGGTTACCCTCGAAGAGTACTTCACGTCGGGCCATCGCACCTGCCAGGGGTGTGAGTCGGCGCTCGTGATGAAGCTCATGGTCAAGGCGGCGGGGCCGCGGACCATCGTCCTGGGCGCGACGGGCTGCATGTACGTCGCCAACACGACGTACTACACGACTCCGTGGGTGGTGCCGTGGATGCACACGCAGCTGGGTTCCTCGGGCTCGGCGGCGCTCGGCACGGCCGCGGGCCTCAAGGCGCTCATGACGAAGGGCAAGATGAAGGCCGAGCCCATCAACGTCATCGCCTTCTGCGGCGACGGCGGCGGGGCGGACATGGGCTTGTCGGCGATCTCCGCGACGCTGACGCACCCCGACTACAACGTTCTCATTCTCATGTACGACAACGAGTCGTACGCCAACACCGACATCCAGCTCTCGGGCTCCACGCCCTACGGCGCCAACACCACCTTCAGCCCACCCGGCTCGGTCAAGCGCCTCATCCACACCCGCTGGAAGAAGAACACCGCGGGCATGCTGGCCGCCGGTCACACCGAATGCCGGTACGTGGCCACGGTATGTGCTTCGTACGCCGTCGAGATGATGAACAAGGTCCGTAAGGCCCTGACCATCGGCGGGCCGACCTTCATCCACTCGCTCGATCCCTGCCCGAAGGGCTGGGACTACGACCCGATGCTCTCCCACGAGCTGGGCGAGCTGGCGGTGGAGACCGGCGTCTTCCCGCTCTACGAGGTCGAGGACGGGGTGGTGCGTCACTACGGCAAGACC
>DASYVT010000035.1 GCA_035936835.1 Candidatus Methylomirabilota bacterium
CGCCGCCCAGGCCTTCGCGAAGTTCTCCATCGTCAGCGGCGCCGTCGGCACGAAGTGAGTGGAGAACTCCGCCGGATGAAAGGCCGTCCACACGGCGTAGGCCAGCGGCAGCGCCCAGAGAAAGCCCAGGAGCCACGCGCCGGCCGTCTCGAGTGCGCGGATTCTCATTGATAGTGCACCCGGCGGTCGAGGAAGAGGAACTGGCCCATGGCGAAGGCCGCCAGGATGACCAGCAGCACCAGCGTCAGCGCCGCGGCGTAGCCCGCGTCCCAGAACTTGAAGCCGACGTCGTAGATGTAATAGAGGAGCAGCGACGTGGCGTTGTCCGGCCCGCCCTTGGTCATCACGATGATGTGGTCCACCAGCCTGAAGGAGTTGATCACGGCGTTGACCAGCACGAAGAGCGTGGTCGGCATCAGCAGCGGGAAGGTCACGCGCCGGAAGAAGTACCAGCGCCCCGCGCCCATGAGCGCGGCCGCCTCGCCCAGGTTGGGCGACATGGACTGGAGCGCCGCCAAGTAGAAGATCATGAAGAAGCCCGCTTCCTTCCAGACCGTGACGACGATGAGGCAGGGGAGCGCGGTGCTCTGGCTGCCGAGCCAGTTGTGGCTCGGCAGGCCGAAGAGCCCCGTGATCTGCTCGAGGAGGCCGTAGCCCGGCGTGTAGAAGAAGAGCCAGATGTTGGCGACTGCGATCATCGGCAGCACCGTCGGCGTGAAGAAGGACAGGCGCAGGAGGCTGCGGCCGGGGATCTTGCCGTTGACCCAGATCGCCATGAGGATCGCCAGCACGATCGACAGCGGAATGGTGGCGAGCGCGTACCAGATGTTATTGCCGAGGACCTGCCAGAACACCGGGTCCTCGACCATCGCCCGGTAGTTGTCGAGCCCCACCCAGACGGATGGACGGCTCGGCTTGGCGGTCGAGAAAAAGCTGTGGTACAGCGTCGCCGCCGTCGGAAAGTGCGTGAACGTCACGAGCAGCAGGGCCGCGGGCAGCAGCAGCAGCCACCCCTGCACGGTCTGGCGATGCACTAGCGCCGGGAAGCCCGCAAGATGCGCTCGGCCTCGCGCTGGGCGTCCTTCATCGCCTGCTCCGCCGTCTTGGTGCCGGTCAGCGCAGCCTGGAGCCCGTCGTTGAGCGCTTTTGTCACGCGTTGGTTGTCGTGCGTCGACAGCTCCGCGACCGCGTACGGTAGCTGGTCGCGCGCCACGGCGGCGGCGGGGAACCCCCCCACGTACTGCTTCATTACCGGCGTCTCCCACGCGTCTGGCCGCACGGCGACGTAGCCCGTGTCGATGCCCCACTGGGCCGCGCGCTGGGGCGAGGTGATCCACTTGATGAACTTGAGCGAGGCCGCCTGCTGGGCGAGCGTGCTCTTCTTGAAGATGTGGAAGTTGCCGCCGCCCGTCGGCGAGCCGCGTCGCTTGCCGGCCGGCAGCATGGCGACGCCGAACTCGAACTTGGCGTTGTTCTTCACGTTGGTCAGGTTGCCCGTGGTCGTCCACATCATCGCGGTCTGGCGCTCGAAGAAGTCCTTCGGCGTCGTGCCCCACTCGATGATGCCCGGGGGCATGACCTTGTGCGTCTTGCTCAGGTCGACCCAGTACTGGAGCGCTTCGACCACGGCGGGCTTGTCGTAGTAGGTCTCGGTGCCGGCCGGGTTCATCAGCAGGACGTCGTTCTGTGTCGTGAAGCCCTGGAAGAGCCAGTAGGGGAAGCCGGAGGACGGCACCTTCAGCCCCCACTGCGTGACGTTGCCGCTCGCGTCGCGCTTCGTCAGCTTCTTGGCGTATTCGATCTGCTCCGCCCAGTTCGCCGGCGCGCGATTCGGGTCGAGCCCCGCCTCCTTGAACAGCTCCTTGTTCCAATAGATGACGATCGTCGAGCGTTGGAAGGGGATGCCCCAGGTCTTGCCGCCCGTCTGGCTGTTGAGCATGAAGGCCGGAAAGAAGCCCTTGAGCCACGTCTTGTCCTCGGCGCTGGTCGCGATGTCGTCGAAGGGGATGACGGCGTCTTCGTCGATGATCGTGAACATGTCGGTCGAGAGCAGCACCGACATCTGGGGCGCCTCGCCGCTCTTGAGCGCCGTCAGCACCTTGACGATGGTCTCCTGGTAGGTGCCGGCGTAGATCGGCTTGACCTTGATGCCCGGGTTCTCTTTCTGGAAGTCCGCCGCGAGGCCATCGATGATCTTGGTTACAGGGCCCCCGACGGCCACGGGGTAGTAGAAGGACACCTCGACCGGCTGCTGGGCCGCGGCGGGAAGCGCGCCGCCCGCGAAGCAGGCAAGCAGCAGTGCGGCAGTCACGCGTGCGATGGCATTGACGATCATGTGCGTTCTCCTCCTCGTTGAGAATCGAATACGTGGACCGCGTCCTTGCTCCATGTCAGGTGGACCGGCGTGCCGGCCGGCAGCTCGACCCGTCCGGAGGCCCGCACTGCGAGCGTCTGGGCGCCGACGGCGCAGGTCAGGATCGAATCGGCGCCGAGGTACTCCACGGTCGTGACGAGGGCGGCGAGCCCGCCGTCGATTGCCAGGCGTATCTCCTCGGGTCGCACTCCCAGCAGGAGCCCGGCACCGGGTCCCGGCAGGACGGTTGGGCCCGTACTGCCCTCGATGACCGCGCCGCTGGGGCCGTCGGCGAGAGTCAGCACGTTCATGGGCGGCGTGCCGATGAAGCGCGCGGCGAAGACCGTGGCGGGGCGCGCGTACAGCTCCGCCGGCGTGGCGTCCTGCTCGACGCGCCCGTCGCGCAGAAGGATGACCTGGTCGGCCATGCTCATGGCCTCGGTCTGGTCGTGCGTGACGTACACCATCGTGACGCCGAGCTTCTGCTGGAGGCTCCTGATCTCGCGCCGCATCTCGAGGCGGAGCTGGGCGTCGAGGTTGGAGAGCGGCTCGTCCATGAGGCACACGGCCGTCTCGGCGATGATGGCGCGGCCGAGGGCCACGCGCTGCTGCTGGCCTCCCGAGAGCTGTGACGGCTTGCGATCGAGCAGGCCGTCCAAGCCGAGCAGGTCCGCCACGCGCTTGAGCCGCTCCACGCGCTCGGCCGCGGGCACGCGGCGCACCCGCAGGCCGAAGACGATGTTCTCCGCGACCGACAGGTGCGGGAAGAGCGCGTACGACTGGAAGACCATGGAAAGTTTCCGTTGCGCCGGAGGCAGGTGCGTGACGTCAGCGCCGCCGATCAGGACCGTGCCGCCCGAGACCTGCTCGAGCCCCGCGATGAGCCGGAGTGTCGTGGACTTGCCGCAGCCCGAAGGGCCGAGCAGCACCAGCATCTTGCCCGCGGCCGCCTCGAAGCTGACGTCGTCCACGGCGCGGGTTGCGCCCCAGAAACGGCTTATGTGATTGACGGAGATCGCCGACACTCGGGGGTCCGGCTACGAGGCGCGGCGCTTGTTGCTGACGTAGTCCACGAGGACGTACTCGCCGAGGCGCTCCGGGGTGGCGAAGAAGGCGCGGCCGCGGTTGATCTTCGTCATCTGCTCGACGAACGCCGCCAGCATCGCGCTCCGCTCGAGCATGAAGGTGTTGATGGTGATGCCCTCGCGCGTGCAGCGCTGGACTTCCCTGAGCGTCTCCTGGAGCGTCCGCCGCGTCGGCGGGTAGGAGAACTCCGCTTCTCCGTCCTCCATGTGCGCCGTCGGCTCGCCGTCGGTGATCATGATGATCTGCTTGTTGCCGCCCTTCTGGCGCCCAAGGAGCGTGCGGGCGAGCATCAAGGCCGCGTGCATGTTGGTGCCGATGTTGGTCCCGCTGGGGGACAGCTCGGGCAGCTCCGCGGCTTTGAACTCGCGGGCGTAGAGCGAGAAGCCCACGATGTGTAGGCTGTCGCGCGGGAACTGGCCGCGGATCAGGGCGTGGAGCGCCAGCGCCACCTTCTTGGCCGGCAGGAAGCAGCCGTTGTAGAGCATCGAGCGGCTGAGGTCGAGCAGGACGACCGTGGCCGCCTGCGTCGACAGCTCGGTGCGCCAGACCTCGAAGTCATCCGGCGAGAGCCGGACGGGCGTGCCCGGGCCGCCGCGCTCGACCGCGTGCATGAGCGTGGACCGGAGATCTAGCAGGAAGGGGTCGCCGAACTCGTAGCGCTTGGCGTCGTCGGTGCGGTCGCCGCCGGCGCCGCGACGCGAGACGGCGTGGCGGCCGAAGCGGTCGCGCTTGAGGTGGTCGAAGACGTCGCGGAGCGCTTTGTCGCCGATCTTGCGGATGGCCCGCGCCGTCAGCTGGAGCTTCCCGCCCTTGTTCTCCAGGTATCCTGCCTCCTCGAGCTTCTTCGCGAGCTCGCGGAGCTTCTGGAGATCGCGCGCGGCCTCTTCGCCCAGGAGCCGCTCGATGTCGTCCTTGTCGATCTTGTCGAGGTCGCCCGGGTCCTTCGCGCGCCTCAGCTGGCGCTCGAGCTGGTCCATCTCCTGGAGCTCTTCCATGACGCGCATGGCCTCTTTCATGGACAGGTTCTCGTCGCCCTTGAAGTCGTACGGCCGGCGGAGCGCGTCCATGGGCAGGAGGTCTTCGAGGTTCATGGCGAGCTGGGCCATCTCGGCCTCGAGCCGCTCGTCTTTGGCGAAGAGCGACTGCATCATGTCCTGGAGCTGCTGGCGCTGGCCCGGCGTGAGGCTCTGCATCAGCGACTGCATCTGGCCCATCTGCTTGCCCATCTGCTCGAGCAATTGATCGAGGCTCTCGACGCCGGGGAAGTTCTGTCCCCACTTGTCTTTGAAACTCTGGAAGTCCGGCTCGCCCCCTTGGGCACGCTCGCGCAGCATGTTGTTCAGATCCCGCATCATCTCCCGC
>DASYVT010000036.1 GCA_035936835.1 Candidatus Methylomirabilota bacterium
GGCGACACCACGCAGCCCACGCCCGGGATGACGGGGGAATCGACGCCCGGGTCGCTCGGCGTCGCGGAGAAGGCGTTGCCCTCCGCGTCCACGACCGAGACATAGGACGTGTCGAGGGACCCCCCGGGCCGCATCGTGACAGGACCGGAGACGCCGTGGCCGCCGTTGGCGACCGCTCGCAGCGAGTACGGATCGCCGGCAGGCGGCAGGTCGGGCCAGGCGCGGTCCTCCCTGATCAGCGCGCGCCGCGCCTTGGCGTACTCCTTCGACAAGAGCCCGTCGGCGGGCACCTTGACGTGGAGCGGGTCGCCGTAATACGCCTCGCGGTCGGCGAACGCGAGCTTCATCGCCTCGGTCAGGATGTGCAGCGCCCGGGGCGTGTTGTGACCGAGGGCGCGCCAGTCGTAGCTCTCGATCAGGTTCAGCATCTGCAGCAGCACGGGCCCCTGGCACCAGAACCCGCACGCCGCGACCTCGTATTCGCCGAACGACGTCTTGAGCGCCGGCGCGATCTCAACGGAAAAGGCGGCGAGATCTTCGGCAGTCAGGAGGCCGCCTTCGCGCGCGTGGTACTCGGCGATGCGCTTCGCGATGTCACCCTTGTAGAAAGCGTCCCGGGCGGCGCGGATCGCTCCCGCGCGGCCGCGCGAGCGCGCCTTGAGCTCCGCCGCGGCCATGGTCTTGATGGTCTGAGCCAACTCCGCTTCTACCAGAAGATGCCCGGGCGGCGGCCCCTGACCGTCCTTGAGGTACAGCGCGGCCGACGTGGGGAACTTCCGGATCTTGTCGGCGGCGCGGCCGAACTGGTACGAGGAGAAGACGGAGAGCGGGAAGCCATGCTCCGCGCACTCCATGGCGGGCGCGGCCGTCTCGGCGAAGCTCTTGGTGCCCCAGCGCTCGAGCGCGGTGCACCACGCGTCCGGCGAGGCCGGCACGACCGTGCGCAGGAGACCGGCGGGGATCTGGCTCCCGCAATGTTCGTGGAAGTACTCGGCCGTCGCGCGCTTCGGATACGGCCCGACGCCCGAGACCTCGAAGGTCTCGCCCGTGCGCCCGAGATGCACGAGGATGGGTGCCACGCCGGCGAAGCTGACCATGTCGGGGTGGACAACTCCCAGCATGAAGCCTGCGGCGCAGCCGGCGTCGATCGCGTTGCCGCCCGCCTCGAGGATCCGCGCGGCAGCCTGCGCCGCCAACGGGTGGCCCGCCGCCACCATCCAGCGGCGGCCCATTACCTGGTGCATCGGTCCCGCCGCCGGCGCGCCGGCGACGTCTTTCTGTGAGGAGGCGGAGTCGAGGCTCATGCGGCGTATGGTAGCATAGCCGCATGCCGCGCGATCCGCTCGTGGGCGTGACCACGTCCATCACCGTGGACCAGAGTCCCGAGCGCGCCTACGTCAACTCGGCGTACCTCCACGCCGTCCAGCAGGCTGGCGGCGTGCCGGTGCTCCTACCGCCCCAGCTCTCGAAGTCGTCCCTCGAGCGCCTCGTGCGCGGCCTCGACGCGCTCCTGCTCACGGGCGGCGGCGACATGGACCCGCGGAGCTTCGGCGAGGCACCGCACCCGACGCTCTACGACGTCGCCCCCTCGCGTGATGCCCTCGAGACGCAGGTGACGCTGATCGCGCTCGAGAAAAAGACTCCCCTCCTCGCGATCTGCCGCGGCGTTCAGGTGCTCAACGTCGTCCTCGGCGGCAGCCTCCACCAGGACGTGGCGACGGACCCCGGGACGGAGATCCAGCACAGCCAGAAAGAAGCGCGGGACCTGGCGACCCACAAGGTCACGGTCGCGGCGGGCAGCCGCCTGTCGCGGGTGCTGGGCGGCGAGGACCTCGAGGTCAACAGCTTCCACCACCAGGTCATCAAGTCTCTCGGCCGCGGCCTCGTGCCCGTCGCGTGGGCGCCCGATCGGCTGATCGAAGGCGTCGAGCTCGACGACGACTCGCGGTGGGTGCTCGGCGTCCAGTGGCATCCCGAGCACCTCGTCGGCAATTCCGAGCCGGCCCGCCGCCTGTTTTCCGCTCTCGTCACCGCCGCCCGCACGTAAGCGCCGGCGCGGCCTTCGGAGGTCTCCATGTCCAAGACGCGCGGCACCGGACTCTTGATGCTGTGGACGGACGTCGACCCGGAGCACG
Source organism: Candidatus Methylomirabilota bacterium (assembly GCA_035936835.1). Taxonomy (NCBI): domain Bacteria; phylum Methylomirabilota (SeqCode); species Candidatus Methylomirabilota bacterium. Next base: position 2,136 of record DASYVT010000036.1, read on the forward strand.
AGGTCGAGTTCAACCGCTGGTACAACGAGGAGCACATCCAGCACCTCCTCAAGGTGCCTGGCTTCCTGAGCGCGGGGCGCTACGCGGCGCTGTCGGGCGGGCCCAAGTACCTGGCGATGTACGAGCTCGAGGAGCCGAGCGTGCTGCGGACATCATCCTTCCTCGACGACGTGCGCTTCCGCCCGTCACCATGGCGCACCAAGACCTCGGGCGGCCACGTGGGTCGCAACTACATCGTCCAGGCCTACCGCCAGATCCATCCGGCGCGGACCAACCCTGTCGAGCTGACGATGGGGCCGTCGCCGTATCTGCAGATGGGACGCATGGACATCCCCGCCCAGGTGGAGGAAGAGTGGAACGCCTGGTACAACACCGTCTACATTCCGGACTACCTGACCGTGCCCGGCGTCATACGGGTGCGCCGCTTCATGGTGGTCGAGGGCCAGCCGAAGTACCTGACGGTGTACGAGTTCGAGCGGCCCGACGTACCGAAGAGCGAGGCGTGGAACGCGGTGCGTGACAGGAATCCGTGGACCCACCGAATCCGGCCCTTCATGAAGCTCGACGCGGGCTCTCCCGC
>DASYVT010000037.1 GCA_035936835.1 Candidatus Methylomirabilota bacterium
ACCGTCCCGTGGTCGTTGTGCAGCTCGACGACCTGGCCGTTTTCGAGCCCGCGCGCCGCCGCGTCCTCTGGGTGCAGCACGCACTCGGGCGCACCCGCGCGCTTGCGCAGGGCCGCGACGCCGGCATACGCCGTGTGCGCCTGAAAATAGCCCGGCGCCGTCAAGAGCTGCAGCGGGAAGCGCTTGCGCGCCTCGGGCTCGAGCGGGCCGGCGACCCAGTCGGGCATCGCCGGCAGACCCTGCGCCGCCAGGCCCGCGGAATAGAACTCGAGCTTGCCCGATGGTGTCGTGAAGCGTTGACGTCCCGGCTTGGGAGCGAGCTTGATAGGTCCGCCATCCCGCAGCTTTATTAAGTTTACCTCCGCCGCGGGCGACGCGGCGCCGCGGAAGAGCTCGCGGAGGAGCCCGTCGGTATCCATCGAAAAGATCGGGTCCTTCAGGCCGAGCCGCTGCGCCAGCTCCTGCGCGAGACGGCCGTTCGACCACGCCTCGCCCTGCGGCGGCACGACCTGCCGGACCATCTGGATGTAGTACGAGCCGTAGGAGCGGACGACATCCTCGCTCTCGAGATAGGTCGCCGCCGGCAGGACGATGTCGGCGTAGCGCGCCGTGTCAGAGAGGAACGGGTCGTGGACGATCGTGAAGAGATCCTCTCTCGCGAATCCCCGGCGCACCGTCACCGAGTCGGGACAGGTGACGGCCGGGTTGTTGGCGGCGACGAAGATCGAGCGGATCGGCGGATCGCCCAGCTCGAGGAGCGCCTTGCCGAGTCGCGAATGGTTCACGATCCGCGTCGTCGCCGGACCCGAGGGCTTGCGGATGAAGCTGCTGTCCAGGCCGAAGCCCGTCGCCGTCATCAGGAGCGCGCCCCCGCCCACGCGGTTGTACGCCCCCGTCACGCCGGGAAGCAGCGCAACCGCGCGGATGGCCTGGCCGCCGTTCACGCAGCGGGACATGCCCTCGCCCAGCCGGATGAAGGGCGCCCGCGCGCGGCCGTAGAGATGCGCGAGGCGCTCGAGGTCGGCGACGGACACGCCCGTGATCGCCGACACCGAGGCCGGATCGAATCGCGGCAGGACTCCCAGCTCGAGCCGGTCGAAGCCGATCGTCTCGCGGGCGATGTAGTCGCGGTCGCAGAGGCCGGCGCGCGCGAGGATATGCATGACCCCGAGTGCGAGCGCCGCATCCGTGCCGACATTGACTCTCAGGTGCCAGTCGGCGCGCTCGGCGGTGCGGCTGCGCCGCGGCTCGATCACGACGAGCTGGGCGCCGCGCGCGCGGGCCCGCTCGACGAGCGGCCACATGTGGACGTTCGTCGTGAGAAGATCGGCGCCCCAGGAGATGACGAGATCGGACTCGGTCACGGTCTCAGGATCGGCCCCGCCGGTGCTGCCGCACGCCGCGTCCCAGCCGGCCTCGGCGCAGGAGTCGCAGACGGTCCCGGCCCAGAGCCGCGTGACGCCGAGCGCGTGGAACAGGCCCAGCAAAAGCCCGCGGTTCAACTGGCCCTGGTGCGCGCTGTAGGCGTAGCCGAGGATGCCCAGCGGCCCGTCCGTGCTGATGATGGCCTGCCAGCGGCCGACGATCAGGTCGAGCGCCTGGGCCCACGAGATCGGCTCGAAGCGGCCTTCGCCCTTGGCGCCGGCGCGCCGGAGCGGCGTGAGCACGCGGTCGGGCGAATGGACCCACTCGTGCTCGCGGTTGACCTTGGCGCAGGCGAAACCCGCGGTCATCGGATGGTCGGGGTCGCCCTGGAGCTTCAGCAGCCGGCCGTCGTCGACGGTGGCCAGCAGCGAGCACTGGTCGGGACAGTCATGGGCGCAGGCGGTGCGGATGGTCTGGATCACTCGTGCCTCCACGGGTGCGAACATCGTGCTGGAGGCGCTCCGCCTTGTCAACCGATTGGGGCGCCGCCTGCTACAATGGCTGCCTCAAACCGAGCGAAAGGGGGCGTCTATGGCTGAAGGGGCTAAGGGGGCTGAAGGGGCTAAGGGGGCTGAGGCGGCTCAGGGCGTCAAGATCGACACGGTGCGGTCCTACTCGACCGGTACCCCGGGCCGCGCGCTGAACAGCGCGCGCCACAACCACTTCGTGCTGGACTCGCCATCGGGCCCCAACGAGGCGCTGACCAACGGCGAGGCTTTCCTGGCCGGCGTGTCCTCCTGCGGCGTGACGCTCATCGAGAAGTACGCGCTGGAGAAGCACGTGCCCGTCAAGGGCATGCAGGTCGCCATCGAAGGCATCCGCAGCAACGCCGAGCCCAACCGCTTCCAGTGCATCAACGTCTCGTTCGAGATCTGGGGCGTGAGCCAGGGGCAGGCCGAAGAGCTCGTGGAGGTCTGGAAGAGCCGCTGACCGCTCTACCGCACGGTCGCGGTCGCGACCGACGTGAAGGTGGACGTCCTCGCCGTCTTGGGATGATGCGCTGCCGCTGGGGCTGAGCCTACGCCTCCGGGATCTGCCGCTCGAGCAGCGCCCGCTCCGGCAGCGCGGGCGTCTCCGGGATCGCGCTCCGCGAGATCGCCGAGGCCGGGATATCGACGGCGACCGCCACACCCAGGAGCCGGGCCACGAGGACGGCCGCCCGCGGGTCCCCCCAGTAGTCGCTGTGACCGTTGCCGCAGAGCTCCTGGCGGGTCGTCCAGAGATCACCAGGCTGCCCGAACCGCCCCACCGCCGTCGGGAAGAAGCCCTCTCCGGCCGCCGTCTGGCCGATCGGAAAGGCCCAGTGCAGGACCCGATCGTCGCGCGAGTAGAGCGTGAGCGTCCTGGTCCAGAGTGTGGCGCCGGATCGCAAGGCGCCGCCCGGCTCGACCATGTCCACCTGGACCGCCGCCGCCATGAGACAGCCGCCCGGCACCTGCACCGTCGCAGGGAGCGGCATCGCGGCGAATCGGGTGAGCAGTTCAAGAATGACCCGGTTGCCGAGCGAGTGGCCCACGAGGTAGATCTCCGTCGGGCTCCCGCCGGGTCCGACCAAGGTCGCCAGGTATGCGGCGAGCACCGCCGCCGAGTCCTTGGCGGGCGTGATCTCGGCCGGATAGCTGAGAAACGAGAGCGGCCCGAGGCTCGTGTCACCCGGCCAGTACACCTTGCCGAGATCGGCCAGCACCGACGAGGCGCCGGCGCCGAGCGCGTCCAGGTCGCCGGTGAAATGTCCGTACGCGTCGCGGGCCGCCTTCTCGGTGTTGTTGTAGCCGTGGACCAGCAGCACGACGCGGCGGCGTCCCTGCGGGAACGGCTCGCTGCTGAGCTTCACCGTCGGCCGCACAGCGCCGCCGACGGGCTCCTCTCTGACGCTCAGCTCGTTCGAGGCCGCACCCGCCATCCCGGCTACTTGCGGAGCTGCTGGAGCGCGGCCACGAGGTCACGCGCCACCGGCGCCAGGAAGCCGCCCAGCAACCCGGCCAGCAGGTAGAGAAGGAAGTAGTGGAAATTGCTCCCCACCCGGTCGCCCGCGAAGACCGCGAGCCCGATCCACACCAGCGCGGCGCTCACGACGATGGACAGCATCTGGATGATCCATTTCCAACGGAAGCCGACCGAGATCTGGAGACCGTCGAGGCTCCGCTGGACCTGGTGCGTCACCCGGTTGCGCGCGTCCACGAACCGGACGCGCTCCTGGTCGCCGAGTGTGGCGCGCGGTCCGGCGGCGCTCGGGCCCTGGGTCAGCAGGAGCTCGAGGTCCCCTGCTCTCGCCTGCGCTGCCAAGCAGAGCAGCAGGTCCCGGTGGTCCAGGGGAAAATCGAGGACGATCTGCGACGCCGCGTTCATGAGACCGCTCACCTGCTCGATCGGCAGGTCGAAGAGCGCCGCCCTGTCGCCCGAGGTGGCGAGGGTGACCAGGTCGTCTTCGGCGATCTGGGAAATCGGGGGACCGCCCGGGATGGGCGGCGCCTTGGCCGCCTGGTCCCGGAGCCATGTGCGGACGCGCCAGTCCTGGAACCACCGGCGCGTGGGCAGCATGTCCTTGACCGTCTGGATGATCGCCATGCTGACGAGGCCGACCGCCGCCAGCGCCGCCGCGTACTTGTAGAGGCCGTTGGCGATCACCTCTGCCACCTTCTGGATCGCTTCCGGGATATCCATGGGACCCTCCTGTGCGGCCCGCCCCGTCCGGGGCCGTCGCGCGCGGCCAATCCTACCGCGTCCGGGCCGCGCGTGGCGGCGTCTAGAACGCTGCGGTGCAGGCCACGGGTACCTGGCTCTGCACGCTCCCCGTGTAGGTGTTGATCACGAGGTCGACGCAGCCGCCGCCCTGCCGCACGCGCTGCGTGAGCATGCCCTCCCGGAGCCAGCGCTGGTTGACCACGCTCTGCGGGACCTGTGCAACGACCGTCTCGCCGGGCGACGCGTACGCGGGGGCGGGATGGAAGAGCAGGCTCGCCTCCTGCTCGAGCATCCTCGCGCTCACCCAGCGGTAGATGGTCTGATCGGCGCTCGGCCTTCTCAACTGCACCAGGACGTCGCCCGAGGGACAGACCTGGGCGCCGACTTCCGTATCGCGGGTGGTCCTGATGCGCTGGATCTCCTGGACCCGCGTGCAGGCGAGGTTGGCCTCCCAGAGCCGCTTCTGCTCCTTGGCCTGCGCGAGATCGCTCGTCTTCACCCCGATGTTGGCGGCCTGGATATGATCGATCCAGCTCGGCACGGCGCTCAGGAGCGTGGCGACAAGCGAGGGGTAGAGCAGCATCCACTGCCACCAGGTGGCGGCGGTGCGCGCTTCGGGCGCTTCGCGCGTGTCGGGGGTCGTTGCGATTGAAGCGATCGCATTGTTGCGCATGGCGTCACCTCTCCCCGGTCGGTCGTGCACTCCTGCCATCGCGGAGTGCAATGCGGCTGCCAATGCCGATCGACGCGAATACGCCACGTTGCGCCCACCATGAGTGCTCGCCACCGGGTCAGAGTGGTACGAAGCCGGCGGGTGTTCTGCCCGAATGGAGCTGCGCTTACTGCGTGCGGTAGGCGTAGAGCGTGAGGTTGTCCGCGCTGACGAGGAGCGTGCCGTCTTCAGTGAGCGCCATGCCCATGGGCCAGCCCCAGAGCCGTCCGCTCCAGAGAACGGCGCCCGTGCGCGTCTCGAAGGCATAGACGCGGTTCGGCCCCTGCCCCGCCACGTAGAGCACGTTGCCCTTGAGCACCGGCTGCACCGGGACCGAACCCGCACGCGCGCTCCACGCGACCATGCCCGTGCCCCGTGAGAGCGCCACGAGGGTCTCTGCGCTCGAGTTGGAGGCTGTGACCACGAGCGAGCCCATGACGATGGGCGCCACGGGAGAGCTCGAGTCGAGCGGGCGGCTCCAGCGGTCCTTCTGCGTCGCCGGGTCGAATGCGTGGAAGACGTAGCTACCTGACACCGACTGGGTCGTGAAGTAGAGCGTGTCGTCGGCCGCCGCGATGCCCGCCGTCGGCGTGCTGTCGAGCGGCACGACCCACTCGAGAATCCGGTTCTTGACACTGACTGAGCCGAGGGACGCCGCCCCGAGGAGATAGAGGTGGTCACCCAGGAGAGACTGCGGGTAGGCGAGCGCCACGGGCAGCTCGAGGCTCCACCGCGCGGCTCCGTCGCCGGCCGCGACGGCGCGCAGCGTCCGCCCGTCCATGAAGAGCGCGGTGTCTCCGACCGCGACCGGGTCCGTCGTGGACTTGACCTGCCAGCGCTGCGGGCCCGAGGCAAGATCGATCGCGCGGATCGTCTCACGCTCGGCGACCAGCACGACATCGCCCGCCGCCGTCAGCGAGCGGGGCTGGATCGGCACAGACCATCGCTGGATACCCGACCCAACGTCGAGGCCGAGCACGCGGTCCCCCGCGGCGACCGCGATCATCCCGCCCTGGAGCACCAGGGGGCCGAACGCGGCGCCGTAGTCCATGCGCCAGCGAGCCATCCCGGTCGTGGCGTCCAGGGCGGCGAGCTTGGAGGCCTTCGTGTTCTGGTACGCGTACGTGCCGCCGTAGAGCACCGTCCGCCCGACGACGAGCGGCCCGATGGTCGAGTTCATCGAGTAGCGGTTGTACCAGGACACCGTCTCGAACTTCCACGCGACGGGCGCGGGCGGCTCGTCACCTGCCGAGGACGTCCCCGTCGACGACGAGGAGCAGCCGCACAGGACTATCAAAACGGCGGCGAGAGTGGCGCGCTCGCAATGGCGGAGCATGCGCCACCTTACCACGGCGCCTTTGACTTCGCAGGGAGCCGAGGGCAGACTTGGGGGCACTCAAGGAGACCCCCCATGCCCTCGAACCTCGACGAGCAATTCCAGACGCTTCACGAGATCACCCGCGCGGCGCGGCGCAACCTGGCCGACGGCCCGTGGGATTACCTGATCGGCGGCACCGAGACCGAGACTACCGTGAAGCGCAACCGCGCGGCGATCGACTCGCTCGCCTGGAGACCCCGGGTGCTGCGCGACGTCTCCAAGGTGGACCCCTCGTCCACCTTCCTCGGCAGGCCCGTGCGCATCCCCGTGATGCTGGCGCCGGTGGG
>DASYVT010000038.1 GCA_035936835.1 Candidatus Methylomirabilota bacterium
ATCTACAAGGACGGCACGCCGATCGCGTACGACCCGGCCGACTTCCCCGGCTCCTTCGATCGCGCGCTCTCCGTGCTGGGCTACGACGAGTGGCGCAAGCGCCAGAAGACGCACGCGAACGGCACGCACCGCCTCGGCATCGGCGTCTCCTGCTACGCGCAGGGCTCGGGCTTGGGCCCCTACGAAGGCGCCACCGTCCGCGTGGACCCGAGCGGCAAGGTCTACGTCCTCATCGGCGTGACGGCGCAGGGGCAAGGGCACGCGACGACGCTGGCGCAGATCGCGGCGGCGGAGCTGGGCGCCAACTTCGAGGACGTGCACGTCATGGCGGGCGACACGACCCAGTTCCCTTTCGGCATGGGCACGGGCGGCAGTCGCGTCATGGCCAACAGCGGCCCCGCCGTCGCCCAGACCGCGCGCGAGGTGAAGCAGAAGGCCCAGCGCGTCGCGGCCGAGCTGCTCGAGGCCGCGCCCGAGGACATCCGCATCGAGCGCGGTGAGGCCTTCGTCATCGGCTCGCCAAGCAGGAGCGTGACGCTCGCGCGACTCGCGCTGGCCGCCGTGAAATCCAAGGCGCTGAAGCCCACACCTCAAACTCCAATGGCCGAGCCGGGGCTGAACGCCTGCACCTACTTCTATCCCGCCACGGTGACGTGGGCCTTCGGCACCCAGGCCGCCGTCGTGGACGTGGACGTCGAGTCCTGTCGCGCGCGCCTCTTGGCCTACGCCGTGGTCCACGACCCGGGGCGCGCGATCAATCCGGCCATCGTCGAGGGCCAGCTTCAGGGCGGCGCCGTCCAGGGCATCGCCGCGGGGCTCCTGGAAGAGCTGGTCTACGACGAGGGCGGACAACTGCTGACGGGCTCCTTCATGGACTACTGCATCCCCAAGTGCGACGACGTGCCGGAGATCCCGGTGGCGCTCACCGAGCACCGCTCGGTCATCAACCCGCTCGGCGTCAAGGGCGTGGGCGAGAGCGGCGCCATCCCGGGCGCGGCCGCCATCGTCAACGCCGTCGAAGACGCGCTCGCCGAGTTCGGCGTCGTCCTCCGCGAGGCGCCCGCCACACCCACGCGCATCTGGCAGGCGATGCAGGAAGCCCGCCGCCGCGCATGAAGGACAAGAAGCCCGCGCCGTCGACCCTGGTGCTGCTGGTGCGCCACGGCCTCACGCCGACCACGGGCGTGAAGCTGCCCGGCCGCGCGCGCGGCCTGCACCTCTCCGACGAGGGCCGCCGCCAGGCCGAAGCCGCCGCCGCGCGCATCGCCAAGATCCTGAAGCTGGTTGCCATCTACTCTTCGCCGCTCGAGCGGGCGCGCGAAACCGCGCAGATCATCGCGAAAGCGCGCAACATGGCCGTGCGCATCGAGCGCGGCCTCCTGGAGCTGGACATCGGCAAGTGGACGGGCATGGCGCTGAAGGACGCGGGAAGCAAACCCGAGTGGAAGGCCGTCCAGCAGCATCCGAGCGGCTTCCGCTTCGAGGGCGGCGAGTCGTTCACCGAGATGCAGGCGCGCGTCACGGGCGCCATCGCGCGCATCGTGGCCCGTCACCCGGGCCGGATCGTCGTCGCCGTCTCCCACGCCGACCCCATCAAGGCCGTCGTGGCGCATGCCCTCGGCACCCCCCTCGACCTCTTCCAGCGCATCATGATCGGCACGGCCTCCATCACCGCCATCGCCTATCGGTCTTCAGGCGCCGCCGTCCTGACCGTCAACTCCATGGACGGCGACCTCTCCGCCCTCGGCATCAAATGAGCGAATCCTTCGACTTCGAGAAGCCCGACTTCTTCACCGCCGGCGCCCTCGGCAAGCCGGGCGAGCGCACCTTCTTCCTGCAGGCGCGCGACACGGGCCGGCTCATCACGCTCAAGTGCGAGAAGGAGCAGGTGCGCGCGCTCGCCGAATACCTCTCCGGCCTCACCACCAAGCTGGGCGCGCCCAAGGGCAAGGTCCCCACCGATCTCGACCTGCTGCCCTTCGCCGAGCCCGCGTGGATCGTCGCCACGCTCGGTGTCGGCTACGACGAGGAGCACGAGCGCGTCATCGTGCACGCCCACGAGCTGTTCGAAGAGGAAGAGGAAGGCCAGCGCGCGGGCGAAGAGCCCGCCTCCGCGAGCGTGCGCATCACGCGCGAGCAGGCGCAGGCCTTCGTCGAGCGGGCGAAGGAGCTGATGAAGGGCGGCCGGCCGCCCTGCCCTGTGTGCAGCGGGCCCATGGACCCCGCCGGCCACGTCTGCCCGCGCAGCAACGGCCATGTTGTCCACTGACGCGCTCGATCTGCTGACCCGCGGCGACGTCACCATCAAGGGCCGCATGCCCTGGGCCAGCAACGTGACGCTGCTCGCCGAGGTGACGCTGGGCCCCACCTGCGCCCGCGCCATCTACAAGCCCGAGCGCGGCGAGCGACCGCTCTGGGATTTCCCGCCCGGGCTCTACAGGCGCGAGCTGGCGGCCTATCTCTTCTCCGAAGCCCTCGGTTGGGGCCTGGTCCCGCCCACGATCGTGCGCGAGGGCCCGCACGGCGAGGGCTCCTTCCAGCTCTTCATCGAGGCCGAGTTCGAACAGCACTGGTTCACGCTTCGCGAAGACCCGCGCCACCGCGAGCGCCTCCAGAAGATCTGCGTCTGGGACTTCGTCGCCAACAACGCCGACAGGAAGAGCGGCCACTGCCTCCTCGGCTCCGACAATCTGATCTACGCCATCGACAACGGTCTCACCTTCCACACCGAGATGAAGCTCCGCACCGTCATCTGGGACTACGCCGGCGAGCCGATCCCGAAAGGCATGCTGGACGACCTGAAACACTTCGTGATGGACGGGCTACCCGAGCCGCTCGCCGATCTCCTCGACGCCCAGGAGCAGCAGGCCCTCCGGGTCCGCGCCCAGGCCCTTGCGGACTACGCCCGCTTCCCTGAAGATAGGAGCGGTCACCGCTACCCTTGGCCGCTCGTGTAAGTGGACGAGCCAGCTCGTCCGGAGGGTGAACCACATGATCCGTGCCCTGTGGCTTCTGATCGTACTAGCTCTCTCCGCGACACTTCTGGCGTGCGGTGATGCCGGGGCGCAGGAGCGGCCCCGCTACGGTGGAGAGCTGATCTTCATGGTTCCCTCGGAGCCGCCGTCCTATGACGGGCACCGCGAGGGGACCTTCGGCACCGTCCACCCCTTCGCGCCCGTCTACAACACGCTCCTGCGCATTGATCCGACCGACCGAACGGGCACGCGGCCCGTGGCCGACCTGGCCGAGTCCTGGACGATGTCGCCGGACGCCATGACCTACACCTTCAAGCTGCGCCAGGGCGTCAAGTTTCACGACAGCAGCCTCCTGACGTCGCGCGACGTCAAGGCGAGCTATGACAAGATCATCTTCCCGCCGGCCGGCGTGATCTCCGCTCGCAAGGGGGCCTACCAGGTTGTCGAGGCCGTCGAGGCGCCTGATCCACAGACCGTGCGGTTCCGGCTCAAGTGGCCCGAGGCCTCGTTCCTGGTCAACGTGGCTTCGCCCTTCAACTTTATCTACAAGGCGGACATCCTCGCCAAGGACATACGGTGGTACGAGACGAACGCGATGGGCACCGGCCCGTTCAAGTTCGTCGAGCACGTGAAGGGCTCGCACCTTGTGGGGCGGAAGAACCCCGATTACTGGGACAAGGGGAAGCCCTATCTCGACGGGTACCGGGCCATCTTCATCTCCGCGTCGTCGGCCCAGGTGGCGGCCATCCGCGGGGAGCGCGCCCACATCCAGTTCCGCGGCTTCTCCCCGCCGGAGCGCGACAGCCTCGTCCAGGCGCTCGGCTCGAAGATCACGGTCCAGGAAAGCCCCTGGGACTGCGTCACGCTCGTGGCGATCAATCACGAGCGGAAGCCGTTCGACGACAAGCGCGTCCGCCGGGCGCTGACCCTGGCGCTGGACCGATACGAGGCGTCGAAGAACTTGTCCAGGATCACCGTCGTCCGGGACGTGGCGGGCATCCAGGTGCCGGGCACTCCATGGGCGACACCGCCCCAGGAGCTGGAGAAGCTGGCCGGCTACGGGCGCGACATCGCGAAGTCGCGGGCGGAGGCGCGCCGGCTCCTGCGTGAGGCCGGAGTGCCCGAGGGCTTTGCCTTCACCTTCAAGGTCCGCGGCATCCCGATGCCGTACGAACCGGTGGGCATCTGGCTGATCGACCAGTGGCGCCAGATCGGGCTCAACGTGAAGATGGAAACCATCGAAGCCTCGGCCATGATCTCCGTCTCCAGGCGCGGTGACTTCGACTTGTCCTCGGACGCCCAGTGCAACTTCGTCGTCGAGCCGGACCTCGACGTGGCGAAGTTCCAGTCCGTCGGCGTCTCCGAGAACAATTACGGCCGCTACAAGGACGCCGTCCTCGACGAGCTTTTCTTGAAGCAGGCGCGCGCCGTAGACGCTGAGGAGCGCAAGCGCTATCTCCGCGCGTTCGAGAAACGGCTGCTGGACGAGGAGGTCCACTACATCTATACCCTCCAGTGGCACCGGATCGTCCCGCACAGCGCCAAGGTCCGGGGATGGACCATCACCCCTTCCCACTTCTTGAACCAGCAGCTCGACACCGTGTGGCTGGCCGAGTAGGCGTAGGCGGGGTCAGGTCTTGAAATCCAACATTTGGCCTGAAAGATGATCGGGTGGCGCGGTGGAAGCCGAACGGCAATGTGTGATTTCAAGACCTGACCCCGATTGCTCTCAGGCCTTCCGCCACAGACCCCACGCGAGCGTTATGCCGCCGAGGCCGATCAGGAGGCCATCGACGATGCGCACGGGCCTCGGTAAGAGCGGCAGCCAGAGAGCGAGGCCGATGGCGAAGACGAAGGCGGCCCAGACCGGAAGCTGACGGCTGCGTCGTATGGCGAAGGCGAAGTTGAAGGCACCCACCGCGAGAAAGACCAAGCCGAGCAGGAGCACGACCGTCATGGGCCCCGCGTAGGTCAGGGGTATCACCGGAGCCAGCCCTCTCTGCCAATATGGGTGAGACAGTGACCCCCTGCAAGTTTAGAGTCGAGGGCGAGTCAGGATTGGAGAGCGATGAGCGCATTGGAGCAGGCCCTGGGTGGGCCGGCGATCGAGGTGGTGGCGAAGGCGACCCGGCGGCGGTTCACGGTGGCGTACAAGCAGAAGATCGTCCGGGAGGCCGACGCCTGTAAGACGTCGGGTGGGGTTGGGGCGTTATTGCGACGGGAGGGATTGTACTCCTCCCATCTGACGACATGGCGCGCGGCGCGGGAGCGCGGGGAGCTGGCTGGGACGCCGAAGAAGCGCGGCCCGGTGCGGCGGGTGGCCGATCCGCGCGACAAGAAGCTCGCCGAGCAAGCGCGGGAGATCAGCCGGTGGCAGCAGCGCGCCGCGCGGGCTGAGGCCCTGGTTGAACTGCAAAAACAAGTGGCGGCGTTACTGGGAACGCCGCTGACCGGCGAGGCCTCCTGATAGCGACGGTCACCCAGATCGGACCGCAACTGGGCATTGCGCCCACATGCGCGGCGCTCGGGCTGCCGCGCGCGACCTACTACCGCCGCCGGTGGCCCCGGCACGTGCCCCCGCGGCGGCGTCCCTCGCCGCGCGCCCTGACCGCCGACGAGCAGCGCACCGTCCTCGCGCGGTTGCACGAGCCCCGCTTCGTGGACCTGGCCCCCGCCGAGGTCTACGCCACCCTGCTCGACGAGGGCGCGTATCTCTGCTCGGAGCGCACGATGTACCGCGTCCTCGCGGAGCACCAGGAGGTGCGCGAGCGGCGAAATCAGTTGCGGCACCCGCGCTACGTGGCTCCCGAACTCCTGGCCCGGCGGCCCAACGAGCTGTGGAGTTGGGACATCACCAAGCTCCTCGGCCCGACCACGTGGACCTACTTCTACTTGTACGTCATGCTCGACGTCTTCAGCCGCTACGTGGTCGGCTGGATGGTGGCCCACCGGGAGAGCGCGACGCTCGCCGAGCGGTTCATCCACGAGACGTGCGCCCGGCAGGGGATCGGCCGCGAGCAGTTGACGATCCACGCCGACCGTGGCTCGGCCATGACGTCCAAGTCCGTCGCCTTCCTGCTGGCCGACCTGGGGATCACGAAGACGCATA
>DASYVT010000039.1 GCA_035936835.1 Candidatus Methylomirabilota bacterium
ACGACCGGTACAACTTCATGGATCTCGACACGTACGACCAGATCTCCCTGTCCGCCGAGGAGGTCGGCGACGCGCGCGACTTCCTCAAGGAGAACACGGAGGTCGACATCCTCTTCATCGACGGCAGCCCCGTGACGGTCGAGCTGCCGAATTTCATGGAGCTCACGATCACCAAGACCGACCCGGGCATCCGCGGCGACACGGCCTCGGGCGGCTCCAAGCCGGCCACGCTTGAAAGCGGCGCGGTCGTCCAGGTGCCCCTCTTCCTCAACGAGGGGGACATCGTGAAGGTCGACACCCGAAGCGCCGAATACCTGGGCCGCGTCGCGGCGGCCGGCTAGGCCCATGGCCGGCAAGAAGCGCGCGGCCCGCCCCGCGGCGGGACAGCAGTGGACGCCGAAGCAGGTCGTCGATCTGGCAATGGCTCACGACCTGGCGGAAATCGAAGTGGAGAGCGGCGGCGTGCGCGTGCGCGTCGTCCGCCGGCACGCGCCCGCGGCCGCGACGCAGGCCGCCGCCGCGCCCGTCGCGCTGCCCCAGGCGGAGAGCGTCGAGCGCGCCGCCGAGGCCGCCGCCGGCACCGTGACGATCGAGGCGCCCATGGTCGGCACCTTCTATCGCGCCACGAACCCCGAGACGGCGCCGTTCGTCAGCGAGGGCGACACGATCAAGGAGGGACAGACCCTCTGCATCATCGAGGCGATGAAGCTCATGAACGAGATCGAGTCGAAGGTCACCGGCCGCGTCGTGAAGATCCTCGTCGAGAATGCCCAACCCGTCGAGTTCGGCCAGCCGCTCTTCCTCGTGGAGTGCCGCAAGTAGCGCGCTGAACGCCATGTTCCACAAGATCCTGATCGCCAACCGCGGCGAGATCGCGCTGCGCATCCTCCGCACCTGCCGCGAGATGGGCATCCGCACCGTCGTCGCCCACTCGCAGGCCGACGCGGGATCGCTGCCCGTGCGGCTGGCCGACGAATCCATCTGCATCGGCCCCGCCGAGGCGCGCCAGAGCTACCTCAATATCCCCAGCATCATCTCGGCCGCTTCCATCACGGACAGCGAGGCGATCCATCCCGGCTACGGTCTGCTGTCCGAGAACGCGGCCTTCGCCGAGATCTGCCGCGCCTGCGGCATCACGTTCATCGGCCCCGCGCCGGAGGCCATCCGCCTCATGGGCGACAAGGCCCAGGCGCGCGCGATGGCCAAGCAGGCCGGCGCGCCCGTCGTGCCGGGCAGCGAAGGGCCGCTCGTGGGTGTCGACGAGGCGCAGACCCTGGCCGACACGATCGGCTATCCCGTCGTGGTCAAGGCGGCAGCGGGCGGCGGCGGGCGCGGCATGCGCGTCGTTCGCGCGCGCGACATGCTCGCGCAGGCCTTCGCGACATGCCAGGCAGAGGCGGCCCAGGCCTTCGGCTCCTCGGAGCTCTACCTCGAGAAGTTCGTCGAGGAGGCGCGCCACGTCGAGGTGCAGGTGCTGGGCGACCGGAACGGCATCCGCGTGCACCTGGGCGAGCGCGACTGCTCCGTGCAGCGCCGGCACCAGAAGCTCCTCGAGGAGAGCCCCGCCTCGGCCATCTCGGAGGAGACGCGGGCGGGCCTCTACAAGGCGGCACTGACCGTCGCCAACTCGGTCAACTATGTCTCGGCAGGCACAGTCGAGTTCCTCGTGGCGCGCAACGGCACCTTCTACTTCATCGAGATGAACACGCGTATCCAGGTCGAGCACCCCGTCACCGAGATGGTCACGGGCATCGACCTCGTCCGGGAGCAGATCCGCATCGCCTCGGGCGAGCCGCTCGGCTACAAGCAGCGCGCGATCACGGTGCGCGGCCACGCCATCGAGTGCCGCATCAACGCAGAGGATCCGGAGCACTTCGTCCCCTCCGCGGGCACGGTGACGGCGTGGCTTCCGCCAGGGGGATACGGCGTGCGCGTGGACAGCCACCTCATGCCGGGAGCGATCGTGCCGCCGTACTACGATTCGCTCATCGCGAAGATCATCGTCCACGGCCGCGACCGGGCCGAGGCCATCGCCCGCATGCAGCGGGCGCTCGCCGAGACCGTCGTGGAAGGCGTCAAGACCACGATCCCCTACCACCAGAAGCTCCTGGCCGACCCCGCCTTCCTCTCCGGAGAGCACACGCTGCCACGTCTCGAAGTCGGCCCCTGACCCCGCCCCCCAAGTCCCCGCGACCCAAGTGACCCTGCCCACACCGCTCTACGTCATCCTCGACCTGGGACCTGCCGGGGGCCGGGACCGGGGAGCCGCCGGCGGCCGGGACCTGGCCACACTCCTCGACGCGGTGCTCGAGGGCGGCTGCCGCCTGGTCCAGCTGCGCGAGAAGACCATGCCGCTCAACGAGCTCTATCCCGTCGCGCGGGCGCTGAGACGCCGCTGCCGTGAGGCCGGGTGCCTCTTCATCGTCAACGACCGCGTGGACCTGGCCCTGGCTCTCGAGGCGGACGGCGTCCACGTGGGGCAGGACGACCTGCCGGCGCGCGAGGCGCGACGTCTCTTGCGCCCGGCCATGATCCTCGGCGTCTCGATCCATGACGAAAGCCAGGCGCGCCGGGCGAGGGACGACGGCGCCGACTACGTCGCGGTCGGCAGCATGTATCCCACGGGCAGCAAGCCCGGCTTCCGACTCGTCGGGCCGGACCTGGTCAGGCGCGTGCGCCCGGAGATCCCGGTGCCGCTCGTCGCCATCGGAGGCATCACGGTGGACAATGTCGCCGAGGTCATCCGGGCCGGCGCCGACGCCGTCGCCGTCATCTCCGCCGTCTGCGCCACGCCCGATCCCACGGCGGCCGCGCGGCGCTTCCTCGAGACGATTCGCGCGGCCCGCGAGAGCGCCGCCCGGTGAGCGCCACGCCCTCGACGGCGCTCCGCCGCTTCCTCCTGCCAGCCGCCGTCTTCGCGATCGCCCTCGTGACGTTCCTGCCGGGCCTCTCCGGGGAGTTCGTCAACTGGGACGACAACGTCAACTTTCTCTCGAACCGAGACTTCCGCGGGCTCGGCTGGAGCAACCTGCGCTGGATGGTCACCACGACGCACCAGGGGCACTGGATCCCGCTCACGTGGCTCACGCTGGGCCTCAACTACGCGCTGGGCGGCATGAACCCGTGGGGCTATCACCTGGTTAATCTAGTCATCCACGCGGCGAGCGCCGTGCTGTTCTATTTCGCCGCTCGGCGCTTGCTCGCCGCGGCGGGCACGGCGGCGGGCGAGCCTGCGCTGTCGGTCGGGGCGGCGTTCGCCGCCCTGCTCTTCGCCGTCCACCCGCTCCGCGTCGAGTCGGTCGTCTGGGTAACGGAACGACGGGACGTGCTGAGCGTCTTCTTCTTCCTCCTCTCCGCGTTGGGGTACCTCCGCGCGGTCGAGCGTGGAAATGACGGGCGCCTGGCGCCTGCCTGGCGCGGGCTCTCGGTCGCCGCCTTCGTGTGCGCGCTCGTGTCGAAGTCCTCGACCATCATGCTGCCGGCGGCGCTCCTCCTGCTCGACGTCTATCCGCTCCGCCGCGTGAGCCGCGGCTGGCGCCGCCTCATCGTCGAGAAGCTCCCCTACCTCGCCCTGGCCGCCGCGGATGTCCTTGTGGCCTGGATCGCGTTGCAGCGAGCGGCGAAGTTGACCGGTCTCGGGACGCACGGTGTCGCGGGGCGGGTCGCCATCGTCTTCTACAGCTTCTTCTACTATCCGTGGAAGCTGGTATGGCCGGTGGAGCTGTCGCCGATGTACGAGGTGCCCCCGCACGTGGACCCGCTCCGGCCGCGCTTCGTTGTCGCGATGGTCGTGGTGGTTCTCGTCACCGCGGCGCTGGTGGCGCTCCGCCGGCGCTGGCCGGGTGGGCTCGCCGCGTGGGCGTACTCGGCGCTCATGATCCTGCCGCTCAGCGGCGTGGTCCACGCCGGCTTCCAGCTCGTCCAGGATCGCTGGAGCTACCTGTCGGGGATGGGCTTCAACCTCCTAGCCGGCGGCGGGATCGCCTGGCTGCTCGACGCCCGGGCGCGCGGGCGCGTGAGCGTCGTGATCGCCCGAAGCGTGACGGCGGGAGCGGCCGCGGCGCTGCTGTTCCTGGCCGTCGCGGCCTGGGACCAGTCGAAGGTCTGGGCGGACTCCGAGACGCTCTGGCGCTGGGCCGCGAACCTCGACTCCGAGTGCGCGGTGTGCTGGAACAACCTGGGCGCGGCGCTGACCGGCCGCGAGCGGCACCAGGAGGCGGAAGAGGCCTACCGTCGGGTGGCCGCGCTTCGCCCGATGAGCGGAATGCTTGCCAATAACATCGCCACCGCGCTCCACGGCCAGCGCCGGGACGTCGAAGCCGAAGAGATGCTGCGCCTCGCCGTTCGCCTCGACCCGAACCTCACCGGGGCCCTGCTCAACCTCGGCGCCCACGAGGCCCAGACGGGCCGCTTTGCCGAGGGCCTCTCCCACCTTCGGAAGGCCTACGCGCTCGATCCGACGTACTTCGTCACGGTGAAGGAGCTGGCGTGGGCGCTCGTCGCGGCCGCCGCCGCCGAGCGCAAGGCCGGGCACCCGTCCGAGGCCTTGGCGCTCTACCAAGAGGCTCTCGCGGTGGAGCCCGCCAACGCGCAGGCGCGGGAGGGGCTCGAGGCGCTCTCGGCCGGCCGGCCGGCGGGCGGAGCAAGGAGATGAGCGGAGCCCTCGTGATGCTTCGTCGCGCCGGCGCGCCCTGCCTGGTCTTCGCCGCGGCGTTCGTGACCTTCCTCCCGGCGCTCGGCGCCGACTTCGTCAACTGGGACGACTTCGACAACGTCGTGAACAACACGGGCGTTCACGGCTTGGGGCCGGGGCAGCTCCGGTGGATGTGGACGAGCACGGTGCTCGGCCACTGGATCCCGCTGACCTGGATGAGCTTCGGACTGAACTACGCGCTCGGCGGGGTCAACCCACGCGGCTATCACCTCCTCAACCTGCTGCTGCACGCCGCCAGCGCCACGGTCTTCTTCTTTATCGTCCGCCGGCTGCTGCGCACCGCCGGGGCGGCTGCGGCCGAGCCCGGCCTGTCCGTCGGGGCGGGCTTCGCGGCGCTGCTCTTCGCGGTCCATCCGCTGCGTGTCGAGTCCGTCGTGTGGGTGACCGAGCGGAAGGACGTGCTCTGCGGCTTCTTCTTCATGCTCGCGGTCCTGGCCTACCTGAGCGCGGTGGAGGGGTCCACTATCCGGCGAGGGTGGACGTACGCATCGCTCGCCGCAACCGCGGCCGCGCTGCTGTCCAAGGTGGCCGCGATGCCGCTGCCGGCCGTGCTGCTGCTCCTCGACGTCTACCCACTCGGGCGCGCGCGGGTCCTCGGCTGGCGACGGTGTCTCATCGAGAAGCTGCCGTGGGCCGCGATCGCGGCCATCGGCGCCTTCATCGCGCTCCGCGTGGTGCTCACGGGCACCGGGGTGACGGGCTACGAGACGTACGGCCCCGGCTCACGTCTCGCAATGACCGCCTACACCTTCAGCTTCTACCCGGCCCGCTGGCTCTGGCCCGTGCAGCTGCTCCCCCTCTACGAGCTGCCGGTGGAGGTGCGCCTCCTGGACCCGCGCTTCCTGGTCCCGGCGCTCGCCTTCGTCGCGGTCACGGCGCTGCTGTGGGCACTCCGGCGCGTCTTCCCTGCCGGGCTCGCGGCCTGGACGCTATCGGTGCTCATGCTGCTCCCGATCAGCGGGATCGTGCACTCCGGTCACCAGCTGGCCCACGACCGCTACAGTTATCTCTCGGGACTCGGCTTCGCGGCGCTGGCTGGCGGCGGACTCGCCCGGCTCCTCGATGCCCGTAGGCAAGGCCGTGTGAGCGCCGTCATCGCCAGGAGCGTGCTCGCCGCCGCGGCCGCGGTGCTGCTCGTGCTGGCGGTGGGCGCCTGGGACCAGTCCAAGATCTGGCAGGACTCCGAGACGCTGTGGCGGTGGTCGGTCAACGTCGATCCCGACTGCTCCATCTGCTGGAACAACCTCGGCACCTCCCTCACCGCCCAGAATCGCCATCCGGAGGCCGAGGAGGCCTTCCGAAAGGCCTTTGCGCTCCGCCCCAAACGCGCCACCCTCGCGAGCAATATCGCGACCGCGCTCTACTGGCAAAAGAAAGTCAGGGAGGCGGAGGAGATGCTCCATCTCGCACTCTCACTGGACGAGAACGACACGGGGGCGCTGGCCAACCTGGGGGCCGTGTACTCGCAGCAGGGTAAGTACGCCGAGTCCCTGCCCTACTACCGTCAGGCCTTCGCCCAGCACCCGGGATTCGCGGGCCTCGCACCCAACTACTCGCAGGCCCTGGTCGCGCGCGCGGCGGAGGAGCGCAGGGCGGGCCGCGCGCCGGTCGCCAAGGCGCTCCTCCAGGAGGCGCTCGCCGTCAACCCGGGCGATGCCGAGGCGCGACGCCAGCTCCAGGCGCTCCTGGCCGAGCCGGACCGCGTGGACTCAGGTCCGGCCGGGCCGCGCCCGACCCGTTGACGACCTCCGCAAACCCGCTATAATGGCGCCGCTCGCAAACTTGGTCGACCCGTTCTGAGGAGGAGACCGCCCGTTCTGAGGAGGAGACCGAATGACGACCTTTCGATTCCGTCACGCACTAACCGCCCTCGCGATCGCCGCGCTGCTGCTGCCGGCCACGGCGCAGGTGGTTGCCCAGTCCAAGGGCACCATCAAGATCGCCTCCCAGAGCCCGCTCTCAGGCGGCCAGGCCGCGCTGGGCGAAGGCATCAAGCTCGGCGCCCAGCTGGCCGTCGAGAAGCTCAAGGGCAACCTCGAGAAGATGGGCTACAAGGTCGAGTTCGTGCCCTTCGACGACCAGGCCAAGCCCGACGTCGGCGTCGCCAACGCCAAGAACATCATCTCTGACAAGGACATCATGGCCGTGATCGGCCACCTGAACTCCGGCGTGGCGATCCCCTCGTCGGAGGTCTACAAGGAAGTCAACGTCGTGATGATCTCGCCGGCCAACACGAACCCCGTCGTGACGGACCGCGGCTACCCCAACGTCAACCGCGTCTGCGGCCGCGACGACGTCCAGGGCGTGGTCGGCTCCGAGTTCGCCCACGGGACCATGAAGGTCAAGAGCGCCGCTATCGTCCACGACAAGACGCAGTACGGGCAGAGCATCGCGGAGTTCTTCAAGGCCGACGCCGAGAAGAAGGGCATCAAGGTGGTTGCCTTCGAGGGCACGGAGGAGAAGTCGAACTTCGATCCGATCCTCACGCCCATCAAGGCGAAGAACCCCGACGTCATCTACTTCGGCGGCATCTACGACCAGGGCGCGCCCTTCTTCAAGCAGGCGCGCGAGAAGGGCATCAAGGCCAAGTTCATGGGCCCCGACGGCATGGACTCTTCCGACCTGACCAAGATCGCCGGCAAGTCGGTCGTGGGCATGAATTACACCTCTGCGGCCGGGCCGGCTTCGGCGCTGCCCAAGGCCAAGGCCTTCGTGGACGAGTTCAAGAAGAAGTTCGGCAAGAATCCCGAGCCGTACGCGGCCGAGGCCTACGACGCGGCCACCATCGCGATCAAGGCCATCGAGGAGGCCGCCAAGGGTGGCAAGAAGGTGACGCGCGAGGACGTCTCGACCGCGGTCCGCAAGGCCAAGCTCTCCGGGATCACGGGCGAGATCGCCTTCGACTCGAAGGGTGACCGCCTCAAGGCCCAGTACTTCGTGCTGACGGTCGTGAGCGACGACCCGGCGAAGTGGGGCGACAACAAGATCGTCAAGCAGCTCACCATCGCGCCGCCCGCGGCCAAGAAGTAGCCGTCCGGCGCAGTCGTCAGCGGGAGGGGCGGTCCCCCGCCCCTCCCGCGCTCCCCGCCTTGGGACCCAGTGCCGATGGACGTTGATCTCCTGATCGGCATCTTCCCGCAAGTCCTGCTCGACGGCATCACGCTCGGCTTCATGTACGCCCTGATAGCTCTCGGCTACACCATGGTGTACGGCGTCCTCGAGTTCATCAACTTCGCCCACTCGGAGATCTTCATTCTCGGGTCCTTCGTGGGCGCCGAGGTCCTGCTGGGGCTCCAGGCGCGCGGCGCCGTCGAGGCGTGGTCGCCCTTCCTCCTCGTGCTGGTCGCCCTCCTGGTGGGCATGCTCGCAAGCGGGCTCCTGGCGGCGGGCGTCGAGCGGGTGGCGTACCGCCCGCTCCGCAACGCTCCGAGGCTCATTCCGCTCATCTCGGCCATCGGGGTCAGCTTCTTCCTCCAGGACGCGATCCGCCTCTTCGAGTCTCTCTGGCGCAACGCCTTCAACATCGTCTACCCGCCCATGGACGTGATGAACGAGCGCTTCGAGCTGACGCCGACCATCGACATCTCAGTCAAGTCGCTCGTCGTGATCGGCGCCTCCCTCCTCATGCTCTGGGGGCTGCACAGCCTCGTCAACCGCACCAAGATCGGCAAGGCCATCCGCGCCGTCGCCGAGGACCAGGCGGCCGCGTCTCTCATGGGCATCAACGTCAACCGGATGATCTCGCTGACGTTCCTGATCGGCGGCGCCATGGGCGGCGGCGCGGGCGTGCTCTTCGGCGTGCAGTACAGCCTCATCAACCCGTACACGGGCTTCATCCCCGGGCTCAAGGCCTTCACCGCGGCGGTACTCGGCGGCATCGGCAACATCCCGGGCGCCATGCTCGGCGGGCTCGTGCTGGGAATCCTCGAAGCCTTTGGCGCCTCCTACCTCTCACTGCTGACAGGCGGGGCCTTCGGGGCGGAGTACAAGGACATCCTCGCGTTCTCCATCCTCATCCTCATCCTGATCTTCCGTCCCAAGGGCCTCCTCGGCGAGGTCGTCAGGGAGCGCGCTTGATCAAAACCCTGCTCGACAAGCCGGTTCCCGGGACGATTCTCGTCGTGGCGTTGCTCGGCGTGACGGCGTGGGGCGTCGCCAGCTACCCACGCTCGATCGTGGTCTTCATGCTCTTCCAGGCCTCGATCTTTCTCCTCTACTTCGCGCGGATGCCGCGGTGGCTCAAGGCGTCGCTGACCCTCGGCACGCTCGGCGTCCTCATGCCTGTGCTCGGGACGATCAACGCCTACTACATGGAGATCGCGATCCAGGTCGGCATTTTCGTGGCCTTGGCGCTCGGGCTGAACATCGTGGTCGGACTGGCCGGCCTCCTCGACCTGGGCTATGTCGCCTTCTTCGCCGTGGGCGCGTATTCCTGGGCGATCTTCGGGTCTCCGCAGGCCAACCTGATCTTCGGCGGCGACTTCTTCCCGCTCTCCCCGTGGTGGTTCTTCGTCTTCCTGTTCGTGGGCGTGGGCGTGGCCGCGGGCGCGGGCATCCTCCTGGGCCTGCCCGTCCTCCGCCTCCACGGCGACTACCTCGCCCTCGTGACGCTGGGCTTCGGCGAGGTAATCCGTGTACTGGCCAACAACCTCGATAAGCCGATCAACTTCACCAACGGTCCCAAGGGCATCACGCCCATCGGGCGACCGCCCATCTTCTTCGCCCCCGCGCTGCGCGCCATCGGGATCGAGCCGGACCCGAACGTGATCTACCCGCTCTACCTCTACGCCCTCGTCCTGCTCATCGTCGGCGCGACGGTGCTGGTCAACCGGCGGCTGGAGGACTCCCACATCGGGCGCGCGTGGGAAGCCATACGTGAAGATCAAACCGCCGCGCAGGCCATGGGCGTGCCGCTGGTGCGCATGAAGCTCCTCGCCTTCGCCTGCGGCGCTTCCTTCGCGGGCGCGGTGGGTGTGCTCTTCTCCGCCAAGCAGATCTTCATCAACCCCGAGTCCTTCACCTTCATGGAGTCGATCGGCGTGCTCGCCATGATCATCCTGGGCGGCATGGGCTCGATTCCCGGCGCCATCCTGGGCGCCACGGTCGTGACCGTGCTCAACCTCCAGGTCCTCAAGGGCCTCTCGCTCTGGGTCAACGAGCTCCGCAACGCCGGCGTCGAGATCTTCGGCTACAACCTGGCCAACCTGCCGACCCAGCTTGAGCCGGCCAAGTACGAGCGCATGGTCTTCGGCCTCATCCTGGTACTGATGATGATCTTCCGCCCGCAGGGCATCCTGCCGGCGCGGCGCCGCACGCGCGAGCTCAGCGAGCCCTGAGATGGCCGTCCTCCTCGAGGCGCGCGGCGTCACCAAGAAGTTCGGCGGATTGACCGCGCTCAACAACGTGGACTTCGAGCTCGAGGAGGGCCGGATCGCGTCCATCATCGGCCCCAACGGCGCGGGCAAGACCACCTTCTTCAACGTCTTCACCGGGCTCTATGTGCCGGAGGAGGGCGCCGTCCGGTTCCGTGGCGTCACCCTCATGGGACTGCGCCCGGACCAGATCACGGCGCTCGGCGTCTGCCGCACCTTCCAGAACATCCGGCTCTTCAAGAACATGACGGCCGTCGAGAACGTGCTCGTGGGCATGCACGCGCACATCGGTTCGGGCTTCTGGGGCGCGCTGAGCCGGAACCCGCGCTGGAAGCGCGAGGAGGAGGCCCTCTGGGCGCGGGCCGCGGAGCTGCTCGACATCGTGGGGCTGCGCGGCCGCGCCAACGAGCTGGCGCGCAACCTGCCCTACGGCGACCAGCGGCGCCTGGAGATCGGCCGGGCGCTCGCGTCCCGGCCCGCGCTTCTGCTTCTCGATGAGCCCACAGCCGGCATGACCCAGGGCGAAGCGCGCAGCCTCATGGCGCTCCTGCGGCGGCTCGTCGGCGACCTCGGCCTGACCATCCTCCTGATCGAGCACAACATGCGCGTCGTCATGGAGGTGTCCGATCACGTCACGGTGCTCGACTACGGCGAGAAGATCGCCGAGGGGCGCGCCGCCGAAGTCCAGAAGGACCCGCGCGTGATCGAAGCCTACCTCGGCCGGCGGAAGTGGACGCCGCGGGCGGAGGCCGGCAGTGCTTGAGGTGCG
>DASYVT010000040.1 GCA_035936835.1 Candidatus Methylomirabilota bacterium
GCCTCGACGACGGTCGCCAACGCGTATATCAAGCCGCTCGCCCACCGCTACCTCGCGCTGATGGCGAAGCGTCTCGATGGGCTCGGCATCCCGGCTCCGCTTCTCCTCATGCTGTCGAGCGGCGGGCTGACCCACGTCGCCGAGGCCCAGCGGACACCGGTGCAGATGCTCGAATCCGGCCCCGCGGCCGGCGCGCTCGCCGGCGCCTTCTTCGGCCGCGCCGACGGCGGCGGCCGCCTCCTGGCCTTCGACATGGGCGGCACCACCGCCAAGCTCTCGCTCGTGGATGACGGCGAGCCGCTCACGGCCTACAGCTTCGAGGCGGCGCGCCAGAAGCGCTTCATGGAAGGCAGCGGCCTGCCCATCCGAATCTCAACGATCGAGCTGATCGAGATCGGCGCGGGCGGCGGCAGCATCGCCTCAGTGGACGAGATCGGGCTCCTCAAGGTCGGGCCGCGGAGCGCGGGCTCCCAGCCGGGTCCCGCCTCCTACGGCCTCGGCGGGACCGAGCCCACGGTGACCGACGCGGATTTCCTCCTCGGCTATCTCAACCCCGGCTACTTCGCCGGCGGCGAGGTCAGGGTGGATGTCGCGGCAGCGCGACAGGCGATCGAGAGGCTGGCCGGGATGCTTGGGCTCGAGCCGGTCAAGGTCGCGTGGGGCATACACGACATCGTCAACGAGAACATGGCCTCCGCCGCTCGCGTGCACATCGCCGAGCGCGGGCGGGACCCTCGCGACTACGCGCTCCTCTGCACCGGCGGCGCGGGGCCCGTCCACGCGCAGCAGGTTGCGCGGAAGCTCGGGATCTCGCGGGTGATCTGCCCGCCGTCCGCCGGCGTCGCCTCCGCGCTGGGCCTCCTCGTCGCGCCGGCGCGCGTCGACCGCGTGGCCACGGTCGGGGTTCGTCTCGACACGGGCAGCATCGCGTCGCTCGAAGCCGCGTTCAGTCGCCTCGAAGACGAAGCGCGGGCGGTCATGGCCGACACCGGTCTCAAGCTCGAGTCGGCGACCGTGAAGCGGCTGGCGGACGGCCGCTTCCTGGGCCAGGGCTTCGACCTGGTCGTCGAGCTGCCCGACGGCCCCTACGACGACGGCGCCGAAAGCCGCAAGAAGCTGACGGCGGCGTTCGAGTCGGCGTACCGGGAGAAATTCTCGCTGACACCGCCGGGCGTCCCCGTGGAGTTCCTGAATATCCGCGCGTCGGCGCGCGCGCCGGTGTCCGGCAGCGAGGTCGTGCTCCAGGGCAGGAAGGGCACGGGCGCCGCCGCCGCGCTCAAGGGGAAGCGACCCGCGTACTTCAGCGAGGCGGGGGGCTTCGTCGAGACGGCGGTCTTCGACCGCTACCGCCTTGGCGTCGGCGACGAGCTCGAAGGCCCCGCCGTCCTCGAAGAGGAAGGCTCGACGCTCGTCGTCGGCCCGGGCGCCACGGCGCGCGTGGCTCCGACCGGGAACGTCATCCTGACGCTGGGCGCGCCGTGAATCCACCGGCTACGCTCGAAACATCCCGGCTCCGGCTTCGCGCGCCGGTGGTTGAGGACGCCGCGGCAATCTTCGACGCGTATACGCAGGATGCGGCGGTCGCGCGGTACACCTCGTGGTCGCCGCACCGGAGCCTGGACGAGACGCGGAAATTTCTCGAGCAGTACTGCGAGGCGGGGCGGAAGGCGGGGACGGTGTTTTCCTGGCTCATCACGATGTCAGAGGATGGAAACGCCGCGGGGATGATCGACTTTCGCCTCACCGCCTGCCGCGCTGAGGTGGGATACGTGCTCGCTCAGCGCTACTGGGGCCACGGTTTCATGACGGAGGCGGCAGGCGCTGTGGTCGAGTGGGTGATTGCCCGACCGGAGATCCATCGTGTGTGGGCGACGGTGGATCTTGAGAACGTGGCGTCCCAGCGTGTGCTCGAGAAGGTCGGCATGGTCAGGGAAGGCGTGCTCCGACGCTGGCTGGTCTTCCCGAACCTGGGCCCGATGCCGCGCGATGTCTGGAGCTTCGCCCGCATCAAGGAGACAGGAGCGCGCCCATGACGTCCCGTTTCGACGCGATCACGCTCGAGGTGCTTTGGACGCGGCTCATCTCCGTCGTGGACGAGGCGGCCAAGGCCATCGTGCGGACGTCTTTCTCCACGCTCTCCAACGAGGCAAACGACTTCGCCTGCGTCCTGACCGACGCGCGGGGCTTCGCGCTTGCCCAGAATTCCGGGAGCATCCCGTCCTTCATCGGCACGCTGCCCGCCACCGTCCGTCACTTCCTCAGCGAGTTCGGTGCCGGCGGCATGAAGCCGGGCGATGTCTTCATCACCAACGATCCCTGGCAGGGCACGGGCCACATGAGCGACGTCTGTCTCGTGAAGCCCATCTTTCACCGGGACCGGCTCGTCGCCTTCGCGGCCACCACCTCGCACATGCCCGACATCGGCGGGCGCATACGCGCCATCGAGGCGCGCGAGCTCTTCGAGGAAGGCCTGCACATCCCGTTGACCAGGCTCCGCCGTGCGGGAGAGACAGACCCGACGCTGGTCCAGCTCATCCGCGCCAACGTCCGCACGCCGGACCAGACCATGGGCGACATCTGGGCGCAGGTGAGCGCCAACGAGCTGATGGACAACCGCGTGACGCGGCTGATGGACGACTACGACCTGCCGTCCCTCGACGCGGTGGGGGACGAGCTGTTCGCCAGGTCCGAGCGCGCGATGCGGCGCGCGATTGCCGCTGTGCCGGACGGCACCTACCGTTTCGCGCTCGAGACCGACGGCTTCGAGAAGCCCTACCAGTTCAGGATCGCGCTCACGGTCAGGGGAGACGAGATCATCGCGGACTACACGGGCACGTCGCCCGCCCAACCGCGCGCGATCAACTGTGTCATGGCGTACACCTATGCGATGACGGCGTATGCCGTGCGCTGCGCGCTCCTGCCCGGCCTGCCGAACAACGAGGGCATGTACCGCCCGGTCAAGGTCGAGGCGCCCGAGGGCTGTCTCCTGAACCCGAAGTTTCCCGCCGCCGTCGTCAGCCGCGCCCAGACGGGGCACTACGTGCCCGTGCTGGTCCTGGGCGCGCTCCACCAGGTCATTCCCGACAAGGTGATGGCGGGGGCGGGCTCGCCGCTCTGGGCCGTGGCGCAGTCGGGCACGCGCGACGACGGGCGCCCGTACACCAACGTCCTCTTCTTCAACGGCGGCATGGGTGCGACGGCGGTGAAAGACGGCGAGCACGTGCTTTCCTGGCCGAGCAACATCTCGAGCACGCCGGTCGAGATCGCGGAGCGGAACAGCCCGCTCTTCTTCCGCCACAAGCGCATGCGCGAGGCCTCGGGCGGGCAGGGGCGCTTCCGCGGCGGCCTCGGCCAGGACGTGCTCTTCGAGAGCCGCTCGCGGCGGCCGATCGTGCTGAGCTTCATGGCCGAGCGCACGCGCGTCCCCGCTCCGGGTCTCGCCGGGGGAGGGCCCGGCGGCATCGGCGACGTCAGGATCAACGGCAAGAAGGTGGACCATCGCCGCCAGCACGTACTTGCTCACGGAGACACCGTGCTCGTCAGCACTCCGGGGGGCGGCGGCTACGGGCCGGCGCGCGCTCGCGCCCAGGCCCTGCGAAAGCGCGACGCGGCGCTTGGCTACTCTGGGAGGGGAAGGAGATGAGCGAGCCCGCGAAGCTCGATCCGGAGGCCGACGCGCTCTTCGAGATCGTGCGCGAGCGCTACGGCGATCGGCTGACGCGGGAGCAGCTGGACGAGCTTAGCCGGATCGTGCGGGCGCAGGTCGAAACCTCGCGCGCTCTCCGCGCGATGCGGCTCACGAACGCCGACGAGCCCATGCAGCCCTTCGCGCCGTACCGGGCCGAGCCATGAAGGCGGACGTGCTCTTCACGCCGCTCCGCGAGCTCGGCGGGCTCCTGAGGACGCGGAAGCTCCTGCCCGTCGAGCTGGCCGAGCTCTATCTCGATCGCTTGGAGCGCCTCGGCCCCAGGTACAACGCCGTCGTGACCGTCATGCGCGAGCACGCGCTCAGCCAGGCCCGGCGCGCCGAAGGTGAGATCGCGGCCGGCCGCTACCGCGGGCCGCTCCACGGCATCCCGTACGGCGCGAAAGATCTCCTCGCGACGGCGGGCGCGCCGACGACCTGGGGCGCCGCGCCGTACAAGGACCAGCGCTTCGATTTCGACGCGACGGTGATCCGCAAGCTCGAGGAGGCGGGCGCCGTGCTCGTGGCCAAGCTCGCGATGATCGAGCTCGCGGGCGGCATGGGCTATCGCCAGCCCACCGCGTCGTTCACGGGGCCCTGCATCAACCCATGGGACGCGAACGCCTGGACCGGTGGGTCGTCCAGCGGCTCGGGCGCCGCCGTCGCCGCCGGGCTCGTTCCATTCGCGATCGGATCGGAGACGTGGGGCTCCATCCTCTCGCCCGCCGGCTACTGCGGCCTCGCGGGCCTGCGGCCGACGTACGGGCGGGTGAGCCGCCACGGCGCCATGGCGCTCTGCTGGACTCTCGACAAGCTGGGGCCGCTCGCTCAGACGGCTGATGAGTGTGGTCTTGTCTTGGAGGCGATGGCCGGGCGGGATCCGAAGGATCCGACCTCGAGCGACCGGCCGTATCGCTACGACGCCGCCGATCGTAAGGGATTCCGCTTCGGGGTCATCACGAACGTCACCGACGGCTGCGAGGACGCCGTCGCCGAGAACTTTGCGCGGTCTCTGGGAGTGCTGAGGGAGATGGGCACGGTGGAGGAGGTCACGCTGCCCGACCTGCCATACGAGCAGATCACGCGGACCATTCTCCAGGTCGAAGCGGCGAGCGCCTTCGAGGACCTGATCGAGTCGGGCGGCATCGCCCGGCTGACTGCGCCCGAGGACCGCATTACGCCCTATGCGCGCGACGCCATTCTCGCCAAGGACTACGTCAAGGCCATGCGGCTCCGCGGCGTCATGGCGAGGGAGATCGACCGCGTGTTCGGGAGCTTCGACGTGCTGGTGGCGCCGGGACGGATCAACGAGGCGCCGGTGCTCGGGCAGGAGTTCAGGAGCGCGATCCGCGCCACCGCGAAGGACGTCATGGGCGCCGTCGGCAACGGCGCGGGGCTGCCCGCCGTCTGCGTGCCCAACGGCTTCGGCGCCCGGGGGCTGCCCACGAGTATCCAGTTCATGGGGCGCGCCTGGGAGGAGAACACCATCCTCGCCGCGGCGCGCGCGTACCAGTCGCTGACCGACTGGCACACGCGGCATCCAAAGCTCGGCTAGCGCTGGCGAAGGTCGGCTAGCGCGGGTCCGGCGGGGCCGTCGGCGTACGCCGTCCGCGTTACCTGCGGCTCACCTCACCTTCGTGGGCGCCTGCCATGCTTGAGTGGCGTTGAGGGGTGCTTGGCTGTATCCTGAGTGTGGTTGGCTATGGTTCTTCGCAGGAGGCGGTCATGAGAAGGCCAGCGTGGATATGGCTCCTGGTCGTAGGGTTGGTGGTTGGACTCCTGGTCCTCCCTGCCGCACCGGGTTACGCCTGGCCCCATCGTGGAGGGGGCGCCGTCTTTATCGGGGTCGGGCCCGCGTTCTGGTGGGGTCCGCCCTATCTGTACTACCCGTATCCGCCGTATTACTACCCGCCCGCACAGGTCATCGTCGAGGAACCCCCGGTGTACGTCCAGCAGGCGCCGTCGCCCCCGGCCCCGCCGGCCTACTGGTACTACTGCCCGAGCGGCCAAGGCTATTACCCACAGGTCCAAAGCTGCCCTGAGCCGTGGGTAAAGGTCCCACCGAAGGCGCCATGACAACGAGAAGCGTCATCGTGTCGGTCAGCACCTCGCTCCTGCTGACGGCTTGCGCGACGGTGCCTACGGGGCCGAGCGTCCTGGTGTTGCCGGGCAACGCGAAGAACTTCGATCAGTTCCAGGCTGATGACACGCTGTGCCGGCAGTGGGCGCTGCAGCAGACCGGCATCACGCCCAACCAAGCCGGTGCGGCCAGCACCGTGACAGGCGCAGTGGTCGGCACGGTAGTCGGCGCCGGCCTCGGGGCTGCCATCGGTGCCGCTTCGGGTAGCCCGGCAACCGGCGCGGCCGTGGGCGCAGGAGTTGGACTCCTCGGCGGGACGGCGGTAGGCGCCGGCAATGCCTACGGCGCCGGCATCTCGGTACAGAGGCGCTACGACATCGCGTACGTGCAGTGCATGTACGCCAAAGGCAATCAGGTTCCGGTCTCTAGGGGCCTACAGCCGGCATACACGTCATCGGCGCCTCCGCCTCCGCCGCCGCCGCCGCCTCCTCCTCCTCCGGGGGTGCCGCCACCGCCCGCCGGGCCGCCGCCACCACCGCCGCCTGGGCCTGCGCGCTAGCAGCTGCCGCCGGCTGGTGTAATTGAGAAGTCGCTATGGGAGGTGCCCTATGATCCGGAAGATCCTCAGTCTCGCCCTCGCGGCGATGCTATCCCTCGCGCTCGCCGCCCCGGTGTTCGCGGGCAGGGGACACGGGGGCGGCTCCCATGGTGGGCGTGGGGGCTTCCATCATGGAGGCGGCTCTCATCGCGGCTGCTGTTGGGGTGGTGCCTTCGTCGGCGGGTTGTTCCTAGGCTCGGTGCTCGCCTACCCGTACTACGTCTACCCGTACTACGCGTACCCGTACTACCCGTCCTATGCCTATCCGTACCCGGTCTACCGGGAGCCTGTCTACGTGCCCGTTCCGGCCT
>DASYVT010000041.1 GCA_035936835.1 Candidatus Methylomirabilota bacterium
CTGGCGACCGAGAACGAAGTATGGCGAAGCAAATTGGCCCAGTACCGGTGCCTTCACACTTCTTTACACGCGGCACACACCGTCTTGACGCGCGGGAGTGATAGGGTAGCAGTATGGCGCACCGCACGGCCGCGCTGCTCATCGACGACGACGCACGCCTCGGCGCCCTGGTGGCGGAATATCTCGGCAAGCACGAGATCGACGTCACGACCGCAGGCGACGGGCCGCGCGGACTGGTCGCGCTCCGCAAGAGCCGCCCCGACCTCGTCCTGCTCGACCTGATGCTGCCCGGCATGGACGGCCTCGAGGTCTGCCTCAAGATCCGCGCGACAGCCGAGTGGGCCTCCCTGCCCGTCATCATGCTGACCGCCAGGGGTGAGGACGTGGACAAGGTGGTCGGCCTCGAGGTCGGCGCGGACGACTACCTCGCCAAGCCCTTCAACCCTCGTGAGCTCCTGGCGCGGATCCGCGCCGTGCTGCGGCGCACCCGCCCCGCCGGGACGCCGCCGCGGCTGCGGGTGGGACGGCTCGAGCTCGACTTTGCCGCGCGAGAAGTGACGGTGGGCGGCAAGCGGCGTGTCCTCACCCACCACGAGTTCGAGCTCCTCGCCACGCTCGCGCGGGCGGCCGGGCGCGTGCTCTCGCGCGACCAGATCCTCGAGACGCTCAAGGGCCAGGCCGAAGCCTTCGACCGCTCGATCGACGTCCACATCGCCAAGCTCCGCGCCAAGCTCGAGCCCGATCCCAAGGAGCCGCGCTACATCAAGACCGTGCGCGGCGTCGGCTACATGCTCGCCCGCGAGGCCGACTGACATGCGCCGCCTCTTCGCGCGAATCTACCTCCACTTCCTGGGCGTGCTGCTGGTAGTCGCGATCGCGGCGAGCCTGGTCTTCGCCTTCACCGCCCGCAGCGCCTTCGTCCAGGAGTCGGCCTGGCGGACGTCGCGCCACGCGGGCAGGATCGTGGGCGAGGTCTTCCGCGACCCAACGGAGCTCGCGCGCCGCGTGAAACTGCTCCACGACGAGCTCGAGATCGACCTGATGGTACGCGACCTCGAGGGGCGGGTCCTCGCCGCCGCCGGCGCCGAGCCGCCCGCCTTCACCGCCGAGGAGCTCGGCCAGGCCCGAGCCGGCCGGCGCATCGTCCACCCAACCCCAGCCTGGTCGACCGCCGGCCCGGTGCGCGAGCCGGGAACGGGCGTTGTCATCGGCACCGTCGTGAGCGCGGCGCACCAGCGCCCCCTCTGGGCCGCCTTGACCCGCCCTGCCTTGATCCTGAGCCTGGTCCTCGTCCTCGTCGCCATCGCGTCCGCGCTCCTCGCCCGCCGCATCTCGCGCCCCGTCGAGCGGCTGACCGAGGCGGTGCGCCGGCTGGGGGCGGGCGACCTCGCCGCGCGCGTGCCGATAGGCGAGCGGAGTGGGGCGGACGAGCTCACGGAGCTGACGCACGCCTTCAACGACATGGCCGAGCGCATCGAACGGCTGATCGCGGGACAAAAGGAGCTCCTGGCCAAT
>DASYVT010000042.1 GCA_035936835.1 Candidatus Methylomirabilota bacterium
CATCATCATCGTCTGGAGCCCCGTCGGCATGAGCCAGCTCCCGCCGCCTCTGCTGCGGGGCGGCGTCAACCTCGGCATCACGTTCTACCCGAAGTACCGCCTCTTCGTGATGCTCGCGGCCGCGCTCCTCGTGCTCGCGCCACTCGGAGTCGGGCTCCTGGGCGTACTGATCGAGTACGGCGGGATCCGGCCGCTGTACAAAGCCGGCCACGACTATCAGCTCCTGCTCACGTTCGGGCTCTCGCTCATCGTCACGGAGGGCATCATCATCGTCTGGAGCCCCGTCGGCATGAGCCAGCTCCCGCCGCCTCTCCTTCGGGGCGGCGTCAACCTCGGCATCACGTTCTACCCGAAGTACCGCCTCTTCGTGATGGTCGCGGCCGCGCTTCTCGTATTCGGCGCCTGGCTCTTCCTCGAGAAGACGCGCTACGGGGCCATCATGCGCGCGGGCATCGAGGACAAGGAGATGGTCTCCCTCCTCGGCATCGACATCCACCGCCTCTTCACCGCGGCCTTCGCGATGGGCTGCGTCCTGGCCGGGATAGCCGGCGCCCTGACCGCGCCGATCCGGGGCCTGAACCCCTGGATGGGCGTGGACATGCTCGGCATCGCCTTCGTCGTCGTCGCGCTGGCGGGGCTCGGCAACCTGCTGGGCTCCATCGTGGCAGGATTGCTCGTCGGCGTGGCCCAGAGCCTCGTGGCGCTCTTCTGGCCCGAAGCCTCTGTAGCCGTCATCTTCGCCGTCATGGCGGCCGTCCTCCTCGTGCGGCCTCAAGGGTTGTTCGGCATCCGATGAGTGGGAGCACGAAGGCCTGGCTGGCCATCCTGGCCGCGGTCGTCCTGCTCCCGGTCTTCGTCCGGCACGCTATCGCCACCGAGATCTGGATCTTCGCGATCTTTGGGCTCGGCCTGAACCTGCTCATGGGCTACACGGGGCTGCTCTCGTTCGGCCAGGCCACGTTCTTCGGCTCGGCCGCGTACGTGGCCGGGTACCTGCTGAAGTACTACGGGGTCAACGTCCTGCTGGCGCTCGGCGTCGGCATCGTGGTGGGCGCCGTGTCGGCGGCCGTCGTCGGCTACCTCTGCGTCCAGCGCTCCGGCCTCTACTTCATCATGCTGACCTTCGCGCTGAACCAGATGTTCTACTTTACGGCCTACCAGTGGACGACGGTCACCGGGGGCGAGGACGGCATGCCCGGCATCCCGCGGCCGAGCGTTCTCGGGCTCGACATCCACGCCCCGCTCGCCTACTACGCGGCCGTTGCCCTGCTCTTCCTCCTCTCGCTCTGGGTCATGAAGCGCATCGTCGAGTCGCCGCTCGGCAAGATCTTGCAGGCCATCCGCGAGAACGAGCTGCGGGCTGAAGCCCTGGGCTACAACGTTCCTCGCGTGAAGCTTGCCGCCTTCGTGGTGGGCGGCGCCTTCTCGGGGCTGGCCGGAGTGCTCTACGCCATGCTCTTCGGCATCGTGCCGCTCGAATCCATCGGCTTCGTGTTCTCCGGCAATGTCGTCTTCGCCACGCTCATCGGCGGCTCGGGCTCCCTCTACGGGCCCGTGATCGGCTCGTTCGTGTTCATCTGGCTGTCGGAGTCGGTCAGCTCCATGTGGGCGCGCTGGCCGCTGCTGCTCGGCGTCGCGTTCGTGATCGTGGTGCTGTTTTTCCGGGGCGGGGTGGTCGAGGCGTGGGCGCGCTTCTGGGCGTGGCGCGCGGCGCATCGTGCCCCCGCCGCTACACAGGCCGATGCGTCTCATTAGAACCGGGTCGCTCACGAAGTCCTTCGGGGCGCTGACCGCGGTCAACGCGGTCACGCTCGAGGTCGAGGAGGGCTCGCTGCATTCGGTCATCGGGCCCAACGGCGCCGGCAAGACCACGTTCTTCAACCTGCTGACGGGACAGCAGGCGCCGACGTCGGGCCGGATCATCTTCGACGGGCGCGACATCGCGGGGACGCCGCCGCACGGTATCGCCCACCTCGGCATCGCGCGATCGTTCCAGCGCACCAGCATCTTTCCCACGCTGTCCATCCTGGACAACGTTTGGCTGGCGGCCTTTGCCCGGCAGGAGTCCTGGCGGGGACTCGCGTGGCGCCGGGCCGACCGTTACCCGGAGCTCACGCGGCGGGCGCTCGAGGTGCTGGGGGAGGTGGGGCTTGGCGAGAAGGCGAGCCTGCCGGCCCGCGAGATCTCTCACGGCGAGCAGAGGCAACTCGAGCTGGCCATCGCGCTGGCGGCTTCTCCTCGCCTCTTGCTGCTCGACGAGCCCGCCGCGGGGCTTTCACCGGACGAGACGCAAAAAATGGTCGCGCTCGTGCGGAAGTTCAAGGGCCGCTACACAATCATCCTGATCGAGCACAAGATCGACGTCGTGATGACGATGTCAGACCGGATCTCGGTCATGCATTTCGGCAGTGTGATCGCGGAAGGCACCCCGGCGGAGATCCAGCGGAATGCGGAAGTCCGCCGCGCCTACCTGGGGGGCATCGCGCCGCCATGATCCTCGACATTCGCGGCATCGACACTTACTACGGGCTCGGCCACATCCTCCACGGCCTCTCCCTGCGCGTCGGCGAGGGCGAGGTCGTGGCGCTCCTGGGGCGGAACGGCGCGGGCAAGACCACGACGCTGCGCTCCATCACCGGGCTCACGGCGCCACGGAGCGGCGAGATCAGCTACAAGGGCGCCAACATTGTTGGCCTCCCCGCTCACCGGATCTCTCGGCTCGGCATCGCGCTCGTGCCCGAGACCCGCGGCATCTTTTCCTATCTCACGGCGCGAGAGAATCTCGAGATCGCACGCCGGCCGGGCTCGCGATGGCCGATGGAGAGCGTGCTCGAGCGCTTTCCGAAGCTCCGCGAGCTGATGGACCGCAAGGGGCGCTTGCTCTCGGGCGGGGAGCAGCAGATGCTGGCCATCGCCCGCTCCCTGCTGACCGGGCCGGAGCTGCTCCTCCTGGACGAGCCGTCCCAGGGGCTGGCGCCGTTGGTGGTCGAGACGGTCATGGGGACGATTCGCGAGCTCAAGCGCGAGCGCGTCAGCATGCTGCTGGTCGAGCAGAACGCCGAGATGGCGCTCGGCCTCGCGGACCGCGTCTACATCATCGATCACGGCACCATCGTGTTCGAAGGCACACCGGACGCGCTCCGGGCCGACCACGAGATCACGACGACGTACCTTGGTGTAGGCGGCTGATGGCTCCGGTGTAGGCGGCTGAGATGGACATCCTGACCGCCCATGCCGCCCGCCACCCCGACAAGCCCGCGCTCATCGAGGGCGACCGGGTGTGGTCGTGGGCCGAGCTCGTCGAGCGCCGGAACCGCCTGGGCCACGCGCTCCTGGGGCTCGGGCTCGAGCCGGGCGCCACCGTCATCGTCTACGCCGCCAACTCGCTCGAGCACTATCTCGCCGGCACGGGCGCGCGGGCGGCCGGGCTCATCCCGGCGCCCATGAATCATCGGCTGGTGGCGGAGGAGGTCGCCTACATCCTCGACCACTCGGACGCCGCGGCCGTCTTCGCGAGCGACCAGTTCCTGCCGGTCTGCGAGGCTGTCCGCGCCGGGGCCCGGAAGGTCAGGCACTGGATCCTCATGGGCGCGGAGCGGCGCGACTGGGCCGTGCACCTCGACGATCTACTGGCGCAGGGGAGCCCCGAGCCCGTCGAGCTGCCGTCAGGCGCGGCCTTTGGCGCCTCCATCATCTATACGGGCGGGACTACGGGGAAGCCCAAGGGCGCGCTCCGCCGCGGCATCGACACGCAGGGGCTGATGGAGACGCTCCGGGCGATGGACCTTCTCGACCCGAACCACGTCCACCTGGTCGCGGGCCCCATGTACCACTCGGCGCCCGGCGGCCTCGCGCTCTACGCGCACATCGTCGGCGCCACGGTCGTGATCATGCCGAAGTTCGTCCCCGAGCGGGCGCTCGAGGAGATCCAGCGCCACCGCTGCACCAGCACCTTCATGGCCCCGACCCTGCTCAAGCGCATTATGGACCTGCCCGCATCCGTGCGGGCCCGCTACGACGTATCCTCCATGAGGGCCATCATCATGGCGGCGGCGCCCTGTCCGATGAACGTCAAGGAGGCCGTGGTCGAGTACTTCGGTCCCGCGCTCTACGAGTTCTACGGCTCGAGCGAGCTCGGCGTGAACACGGTCCTGAGGCCGGAAGACGTGCTGCGAAAGCCCGGCTCCTGCGGCCGCGCCGCGCCGGGCAAGGAGATCGCCCTTCTCGACGACGACGGCAACGCCGTGCCCGTGGGCGAGCCCGGCGAGCTCTACGTCAAGCACTTCTCCGGCATCCTCGACGAGTACTACAAGGATCCCGACGCGACCGCCCGGCTGCGCCGCGGGGACTGGTACTCGGTGGGCGACGTCGCGTATATGGACGCCGACGGCTTCTACTACATCTGCGACCGCAAGCGCGACATGATCATCTCGGCCGGCGTCAACATCTATCCCGCGGAGGTCGAGGACGCGCTCCACCGCCACCCGGACATCCAGGACGTGGCAGTCTTCGGCGTGCCGGACGACGACTGGGGCGAGCGCGTCCACGCCGCCGTCCAGCCTCGCCCGGCCGCGCGCCTCACCGCCGAGGGCGTCATCACGTTCGCGCGCCGGCACCTGGCCGGCTACAAGGTCCCGCGCGAGGTGACCTTCCACGACGACTTCCCGCGGGATGCCGCGGGCAAGCTCCTCAAGCGCGTGCTCCGCGAGCCCTACTGGGCCGGCCGGGCCACCCGTGTGTGAGCAGGTCCGATTGCGCGCCCCCCGATTGCACGTCGCGGACTGCCGCGGTACGCTCTAGCCCGTGAAGCTGCCCCCCGCCCCGCTCACCGTCAAGATCACGGTCCTCATCGTCGTGGTGCTGATCGTCGGCTTTGGCATCTCGACCATCCTATCCATCCAGCGCGAGGCCGACCTCCTAGTCGAGCAGAGCAAGATCGCCGCGCGCCGCCTCACGGCCGCGCTCACCGCCAACATCGAGGCCGCCATGCTCCAGGAGCGGCCCGACATCGCCCGGATGCAGATCCTCGAGATGCAGAAGAACACGCCGGTCGAGGGGCTGACCGTCTACCGGCGCAACGGCGTCGAGGCCTTTACCGACACGGACACGCTCCGGCAGGTCGCGAAGGAGGCCGACCTGCCGAAGGGCGTGATGGCGAGCATCGAGAAGATGGCGCGGCCGGCGGGGCCGCCGATGACCGGGCCGCTCTTCCAGCGGGCCGTCGACACGCTCAAGACCCAGGAGTCCATCGACAGCGTCAACGGGCAGATGCTCTTCACGCTGCACCAGCCCGTCGCCAACCAGGAGCGCTGCCAGGGCTGCCACGGCACCGACCACAAGGTCCGCGCCGTCGTGCGCGTGGCCACGTCCATGGAGCCCGTGCTGGCGGCCGTGCGCGAGCAGCGCAACCGGCAGACGCTGGTGGCGATCCTGACCATCTTCGTTGCCGCCGGTGTCCTCGCGCTGGTCATGCGGCGCGTGGTGGTGCGCCCCATCCAGGAGCTGGCGCAGGTGGCCCACAAGATCGGCGAGGGAGACTTCGCCGTGCGCGCGCGCACGACGTCGGGCGACGAGCTGGCGGGGCTGGGCTCGGCCTTCAACGACATGACCGAGCGACTGTCTACGGCCCAGCAGAGCCTCGAAACCCGCAACCGCGAGCTCGCGACCACGCTCGACGAGCTCCAGGCCTCGCGCCAGCGGCTCGAAGTGCTCGAGCAGCTCAAGGGCGAGCTGTCCAAGTTCGTGCCCGACGCCGTCAAGGAGCTGCTCGAGCGCGACCCGTCGGCGACCCAGCTGGAGAAGCACCAGGAGGAGGTCTCCGTCCTCTTCCTCGACATCGCGGGCTACACGCGTCTCTCCGAGCAGGTCGAGGCCAAGCGGCTGAACCAGCTCGTGCAGACCTACTTCTCGGCATT
This sequence comes from Candidatus Methylomirabilota bacterium, assembly GCA_035936835.1. NCBI lineage: Bacteria > Methylomirabilota (SeqCode) > Candidatus Methylomirabilota bacterium. Next base: position 5,916 of record DASYVT010000042.1, read on the forward strand.
CCTCGAGATCATCCGCAAGCACCAGGGCGACGTGAACGAGACGGCGGGCGACGGGCTCATGGTCATCTTCCAGTCCAAGAGCCGCGAGCCCGGCCGCGGCCCCGTGGACCACGCGCTCAACGCCGCGCGCGCCGCCCTCACGATCCGCCAGCGCACCGTGGATCTGAACGAAGAGCACGCCGGTGTCTTTCCGTCCGTGGCGCTGCACATGGGCATCAACACGGGAGAGGCCTGGGTCGGCGCCACCAAGATCGGCGGCGCGGGGTCTCAGAGGTGGACGTTTACAGCGACGGGGCCCACGACCAACCTGGCCGCGCGCTTCGCGGGCTCGGCGCAGGGCGATGAGATCGTCGTCGGCCCCACGACCGCCGAGCGCGTCCGGGGCGCCTTCGTGCTGGAGAACCTCGGCGAGAAGAGCTTCAAGAACGTCTCGCAGCCGCTGCAGGTCTACCGCCTCATCCCCCCCGGGGTCTACGACAAGATCGCCTGACCCGCGCGCTACTGCCCGTTGCCGGCAGGGTCCCAGCCGATGATGCTGACGCGATATCCGACGCCGGTCTTCTCGAGGGGCACTTCGAAAGAGGTGCGGCTGAAGCTGCCGAGATAGCCCGGCGCGAGAGCGGTGGCGGTCGCGATAACCTGGCCCTGGGCGTCGAGCGTCTCGACCTGCAGGCGAATATTCGCGGCGCCGTTCCCGCGGGTGTTCTGGACGTAACCAGCGATCAGCGGCGAGCCCTTCTTCGTCTGGGCGGTCTCCCACGTCACCTGAAAACGGCCGTCGCTGAACGTGACGGCCATGTCCTGTTGCCGGACCTGGCCCTGGGCGGCGCAGGCGCCGAGCGTCACGGCCAGCAGCAGCGCGGGAAGTCGTCTACTGACCGCCACCACCGCACTTGTCCCACGACGCGATGCTGACGCGATAGCCCGGACCGGGCGCCCGGATCGGCTCCTCGAAGTAGACGTTGTCGAAGCCGCCGACGTAGCCTGGGATGAAGCCCATCCGCTGTGCGGTGACCTGCCCTTGCGCGTCGAGCGTTTCCACCAAGAGGCGCGGGATGCAGTAGCCGGACATGCCGCCGTACGTCGTGACGCGGCCCACGATGAGAGGCCGGCCCTTGCTGTCCTGGGTTGCCTGCCAATCGAGGGTAATAGTGCCCGAGTTGCCCGCCTGGGTGATGCTGTCGGCGCGCGCCAAGCTTGCGCCCAGCGACAGGAAGGAGGCCAGAAGCGCCGCGCCGATCGTCATCCGGGATGTGATCATGGAAACCTCCACGCCCTTTAGAAGCGCCGAGCGGACCGAAAGGTTCCGCGAGAAGCCTACATACGGAACAAAGGCCCCTCGCCCGGAGCGGGGCGCGGGGCGATGCGGCGGGCGATGAGCCGGGAGTGGCGCGTTATTTCGCGTAGGTAGTCGAGGATGGCGAGATACGCGCTCGAGGAGGCCGGGCGGCAGACGCCCTCGACCATGCGCTCTTCGTGGGCGCGGGCGTACTCGGTGGCGAGGTCCTGGAAGCGCATGCTCTCGACCTCGACGTGGCGGGTCAGCACCCGGTTGCCCGTCAGCGTCAGGTCGCCCGCGCACTCCAGCAGCTCGACCGCGCGTTCGAATAGCGCGTTGACCTCGCGCATCCCGCGCGCCGTGAAGGTCGTGCCCTCGGCCTCCATCAGCTGGCAGGCGCGGATGAGCCCGTCGATGGCGTCGGCGATGCGCTCGACGTGCGCGGGCACGAGCCGGAGCGGGGCTGCCTCGTCAGAACCGCCCACCAGCCGCTCGGTCAGCTCCTTCTCGGCCTTGTGGATGCCGCGGCCGAGCGCGGCGGCCGTGTCGAGCGCCACCCCGGAGGGCGCGCGGACGCCCGCCCACGTAAGCACGAGCATGTCGCGCGCGTCGCGGAACATGGGGACGAGGAGATCGCTCTGCAGCGGCGTTGTGAGCATCCTGGTCGATGCTAGCGCGCTCCGGCCACCTCGGCAAGCCCGAGGGCCGCAGGCCTGCTAGCGGCGGCCGCCCGCCATTCGGAGGGATTCTGGTGACGAGCGAAGCCGGGCCATGGCGAGCACGCCCAAGGCCGGCCCCAGGGCCAGCATGGCGAAGGCCCAGCTCCACCCGACCATGCGCACCACCGGCGGGATGAGCCAGATGGAGACCATGGTCAGCGCGAAGCCCACGCAGGTCTGCGCTGTGAGCGCGGTGCCCACGTAGACGGGCGGGGAGAGCTCCGTCACTGCCGTCGAGAACTGGGCCGAGTCGGCGATCACCGTGATGCCCCAGAACACGGCGAGAGCGAACGTGAGCGCCGGCGGCCCGCCGAACGAGAGACCGATCATCGCCGCGCAGAGGCCTGAGAGCGCCATGGCCGCCATCGTGAGCGCGGTCCTGCCCCAGCGGTCGGCGAGCGCGCCGCCTGCGTAGGCGCCGAACGCGCCGCCCAGCCCCATGGCGACGAAGGTCGCCGCCGGGGCGTTGAGCCCCAGGTAGCTGCCGCCGCCGCGGGCCTCGAGGCTCGCGGCCAGGAAGACGCCGAGCCAGGCCCACATCGGGTAGAGCTCCCACATGTGACCGAAGTAACCGAAGCACGCCAGGCGCGGTCCGCGCCCGCGAAAGACGGCGCCCGCCATGCGCAGATCGAAGCGCGCGGGCGGGAAGCGGTCGGGGCCCTCGGTGACGCAGAGCCAGACGAGCGCCGCCGCCGCGAGCGAGAGCCCCGAGGCCGCGAGCAGGGTCCCGCGCCAGGGCAGGTCGGTCATGCCGCGAATCAGGTGCGGCGCGGCCGAGCCCACGGTGAGCGCGCCCACGAGAATGCCGATGGCGAGCCCGCGCCCCTCGCGGAACCATGTGGCGACGATCTTCATGGCCGGCGGATAGGCGCCCGCCATGCAGAGGCCCGTCGCGAAGCGAAGCACGAGCGCGGGCGTGAGGCTCTCGATCCAGAGGGCGAGGGCCCCGTTGAGCGCGGCGCCCGCCACGGCGCTCCAGAGCATGAGCAGGCGGGGCGAGACGATATCGGGCAGGTTGGCGAGAGCCGAGCCCAGCGTGCCGAGGATGAAGCCCGCCTGGACGGCGATGGTCAGCCCCGCGCGCCCGCCGTCGCCGAGATCCCATTCGCGTGAGAGCGCGGGAAGCACGGCGGCGGCGCTGAACCAGAGCGACAGCGCGCCCAGCTCGGCCAGGGAGAGGAAGAAGAGCGCCCGCCAGCGTCCCTGGGCGGGATCAGCCACGCCGGCTACTTGGCGAGGGTGTAGCCGCGCGTTTCGAGACACGCATAGTAGGCTCGCTGGGTCTGGTTCAGGTCCTTGTCGTAGAGGTACGAGCCGCCGAGCGTGGCGCCGATTCCACCGCCCGCGATGGCGCCCACCGAGGCGCCCGTGCCGACGATGCCGCCGGCCGCGCCCGCCGCAGCGCCGAGACCCGCCCCTGCCGCCCCGCCGACGAGCAGGCCCACCAGGGCGCCCTCGGTCAGCGCCTTGTCGGGGTTGTAGTCGGTCTGCTTTTGCGCCTGGAGGTTGCAGTCGAACGTGTCGTTGTCCATCTGCTGGGCCGTCTGGCCCTTGGCGGGGGAGACGACGTACGTGGGAACTTGGCTGGCGCACCCGGCGACGAGGAACAACACCGCCAGGCACTCCGAAAGACAGCGCATGCGGCTCGTCATGACGCTACCGAGAATACCATCGTTCGGCGGGTTTGACTTGTCAGGCGCGCACTGACAGGATCGGCGCGAGATGCCACGGTTCATCCGCGCTGTGACAAGGGCCGCCGTGTCCGAGAACGGGCTTTATGTCAGCTATGCACCTGAGGCGGCCTCCGGAACCTCGCCTCCTGGTCCCGCGAGGCGTAGGCTTTCACCTGCGCAAATCGGCCGTCACTCTTGACCGTGGACGGTGGGTTGCCCTACACTCCGGCCACCAATCTGGAAGCGACCTCACACGCCTGAGGAGGCCCCCAATGCCGCTCTATCTCGACGTGCACAACAAGATCGACGGGTTGACGGGCGACGCGGTCAAAGACGCGCACCAGAAAGACCTCCAGGTCCAGCACAAGCACGGAGTCAATTACATCCGCTACTGGTACGACGAGGGCACTGGCAAGGTCTTCTGCCTCGTCGAAGCCCCCAGCAGGGAAGCGGCGGCCGCCGTCCATCGCGAGGCTCACGGTCTCCTGGCCGACGAGATCATCGAGGTGAAGGAAGGAGCCTAGCGGCGCCGGGCGCCACCCGCTTCGATGTCGTGTCCGCGGTGTCAGCACCCGAATCCGCCCGCAGCCAGGTTCTGCAGCAACTGCGGCGCCAGCCTTGCCGTCGCCTGCCCGGCATGCGGCCATGGCAACACCCCAGGGGGTCGCTTCTGCAACGGATGCGGTGAAGTCCTCGCTTCCCCGGCGACGACACCGCAGCGCGCCACGCCGGAGTCCTACACGCCGAAGCATCTCGCGGCTCGCATTCTGACCTCGCGTGGCGCGCTGGAGGGTGAGCGCAAGCAGGTCACCGTCCTCTTCGCCGACCTCAAGGGCTCCATGGAGCTGCTCGCCGACCGTGATCCCGAAGAGGCGCGTCGCATACTCGATCCGGTCCTTGAACGCATGATGGAAGCCGTCCACCACTACGAGGGCACCGTCAACCAGGTCATGGGCGACGGCATCATGGCTCTGTTCGGTGCTCCCCTCGCCCATGAGGATCACGCGCTGCGCGCCTGCTATGCGGCTCTCCGCATGCAAGAGCGTGTGCGCCCTTATGGCGACGACATGCAGCGCACGCACGGCGTCCCGATCCAGATTCGTGTCGGGCTCAACTCTGGCGACGTGGTGGTGCGGGCGATCGAAAGCGACCTTCACATGGATTACACCGCCGTGGGTCAGACGACCCACCTCGCGGCCAGGATGGAGCAGATGGCGAAGCCGGGCTCCGTCCTCCTGACTCCCGGCACCCTCCGGCTCGTCGAAGGCCACGTCCGCGTGAAGTCGCTCGGGCCCGTGTCTGTCAAGGGGCTCGGCGAGACCGTCGAGGTCTTCGAGCTCGCCGGCGCCGCCTCGACCCGGACGCGACTTCAAGTATCCGCCGGCCGGGGTCTCACGCGGTTTGTCGGACGCGACGCGGAGATGGATCAGCTGCGCGTCGCCCTCGAGCGGGCCGGCGCTGCACATGGTCAGGTGGTCGCGCTCGTCGGCGAGCCCGGCGTAGGCAAGTCTCGCCTCGTGTGGGAGCTTGCCCACTCGCACCGGACGGCTGGCTGGCTCACGCTCGAGGCGAGCCCCGTCTCCTACGGCAAGGCGTCCAGCTTCCTACCCGTCGTCGATCTCCTCAAGGGCTACTTCGGGGTAGAGGACAGGGACGACCCCCGACGCGTGCGCGAGAAGCTCATCGGACGACTCCTGGCGCTCGACGAGAGCCTGCGGCCCGCGCTCCCGACCCTCGAGGGCCTCCTCGACGTTCCCGCGGAGGATGCCGCCTGGACGGGTCTGGGCGTCGAACAGCGCCGGCGACGCGTGCTCGACGCCGTCAAGCGCCTGGTGCTGCGCGAGAGCCAGGTGCAGCCCTTGCTGCTCGTTTTCGAGGACCTCCACTGGGTCGACGCGGACACCCAGGCGCTACTCGACGACCTCGTCGAGAGCTTGCCGTCGCACCGGCTGCTCCTGCTCGTCAACTATCGGCCCGAGTATCGGCACGGCTGGGGCGGTAAGACCTACTACGAGCAGATCCGCCTTGACCCGCTCCCGCCGGAAACGGCCGAGTCCCTCCTCGCGAGCCTCCTCGGGGCCGACGCCACGCTGGCACCTCTCAGGTCCATCCTGATCGAGCGCGCCCAGGGCAACCCGTTTTTCCTCGAGGAGAGTATGCGCGCCCTGGTAGAGACGGGAGTCCTGGCTGGCGAGCCCGGCAACTACCGCCTCGTGAAGGCGATGCAGGTCGCCCAGGTGCCCGCCACTGTCCAGGCCATCCTCGCGGCGAGGATCGACCGTCTCCCGCCTGAGGACAAGGCCATACTCCAGACGGCATCGGTCATCGGCAAGGATGTCCCGCTCGCCCTGCTGCGGGCGATCACCGCTGTCTCCGAGGACGATCTGGTCGGAACGCTCGGGCGGCTGCAGTCGGCGGAGTTCCTGTACGAGACGCGGCTTCTCCCAGATGCCGAGTACACGTTCAAGCACGCGCTCACCCACGAGGTGGCCTACGCGAGCCTGCTCGGGGAGCGGCGGCGCGCCCTCCACGCGAGCGTGGTGAACGCGATCGAAGGCCTCTATGCCGATCGGCTCGCCGAACATCACCCCCGACTCGTCCACCACGCCTTCCGAGGCGAGGTCTGGAGCAAGGCGCTCACATACCTGAAAGAGCTGGGAGAGGTTGCCTCTCCAGCCGAGATCGACCGGGTGTTGGGCCGAGGTCCGGAGAACGCAGGCCAGCTCTGGTGGGCAGGCGAGCACGAGCGCGCCGTCAAGACCGCCGAGCGCGACCTCGCGGTCGCTTCCTCGTTCGGAGACTTCGCCATGCGTATCGTGTCGGGCTGCCGTCTTGGTCAGGCGCATCATGCCCTCGGCAACTATGGGCGGGCAGTGGATCTATTTCATCAGACGGTGGCCTCCCTCCACGGGGACCTCGTCCAAGAGCAGTTCGGCATGGCGGCCTTTCCCTCAGTGTGGGCACGCTCGTGGTTGGCCTGGTCCCTCGCGGAGCGGGGCGAGTTCGCCGAGGGAGTGATGATCGGCGAAGAGGCTGTGCGGATCGCCGAGTCCGCCGATCACACCTACAGCCGGGTGCAAGCCGCGTTCGGGCTCGGGACTCTTTACGTGATCCAGGGGCGAGCCGACCTGGCCATCCCGATCCTGGAGCAGGGCCTGGTCCTCGCCCGGCTCGAGAACATCCGCTTCCTGATCCCCTTCATCACCGGGCCGCTCGGCGTCGCCTACTCGCTGGCGGATCAGCTCGACCGCGCGGTCGCCGTGCTGGAACAGACGGTCGCCCAGGCCGTCACGATGCGACTCGTGGCCAATCACGCGCTCCGGCTGGTCTGGCTCGGACAAGCCTATCTCCTCGCCGGTCAACGGGAATCCGCCCTGGACGTGGCCCGCCGGGCCCTGCACACCGCCGAGGAACGGCACGAGACCGGCCAGCGAGCCTACGCCCATCGCCTCCTCGGGGACATCGCCGCCAGCGCCGAGGAACCGGACATTCCAGCGACGCAGATGGCGTACCGCGAGGTGATTGGCCTCGCCGAGGTTCTTGCGATGCGGCCGCTTGTTGCCCACTATCACCTGGGACGCGGGACCCTGTGCTGCCGCACAGGAAGGCTGGACGAGGCCAGGGAGCACCTCACCATTGCCACCACGATGTACCGCGACATGGAGATGCGCTTCTGGCTGGACAAGGCCGAAGAGAAAAGGAGCGTGTTATAGGGGACGAGCGAAAGAGCCATTACCTGCCTGGTAATTGAGTTGCGCAGTGATCCCTCCCAGGATGCACGCCGCTGGCCGAAGACCGCCTCCGGCTCCTGGCCGACGGCTGCGTGCGGGTGGCGCTCAAGCGGGCCAGGCGCGATGGGCCGACGCAGCGGCTCTTCGAGCCGGTGGAGTTCTTGGAGAAGCTGGCGGCCTTGACGCCGCGGCCCGAGATCAACCTGGCGCTCTAACACGGCGTGCTGGCATCGAGGTCGCGCTGGCGCTCACAGGTCGTCCGCTACGGCCGCGCGGCCCCTGACGCCACCGCGTGCTCGCTCGAGACCAGCCCCCGCGCGGCCGGTACCCCGGACCCGTGGACCTGGGCCGCGCTGATGCGCCGCGTATTCGATCTCGCTGTCCTCGCCTGTCCCCGCTGTGGGGGCCACCCGCGCGTCATCGCCACCGTGCCCGTGGCGGCGCAGGACGGCCCGGGTGAGAGGGCGGTCGCGGTGCCGACGCTCGCCTTCGCCCCGGTGACGCGCGCAATGCCGGGTGTCAGGCTGGCGCCCGCAGGACAGGCCGCATGTCGCCCACCCGTATCGCGCGTCGAGGGAGCCGAGGGAACAGCGTGTGTCCGGCCTTCTATGAAGCGGCCGGCCGTGTCAAGCCGTCGGGTCTCCCTATGTGTCGTTTGTCTTGTCCACTGCTGAGGTCGTGTGCAGTGGCGTCCGGTCTCGCGAGGTTCATCAGCCTTCTATTCGCGCTCGGCTGGGGCGAGGGCGTGAGCGCTCACCGGACGGTCCAGTCACTCCCTCGAGAACCGTGGCGACCGGTCCAGGAAACTGAGCGGGGCGGGGCTCGTACACGCTGCCATCCCGGAGGGGCGCATAGAGGATGCCCGCCAACCGGCGGGCAAGCGCGACGACGGCGACCTGCGTGCCGCGGCGCGCGGCGATGCGCAGCGCCCAGCTCCAAAGCGCCGCGGCCGCGGGCGGGCGGCGCCGGAGAATGGAGACGACCGCTTGAATCAAGAGCCACCGGGCGTGGGCGTGGCGGACGCGCTGGACATCATCGAGGGTGGCGACGAAGGCGGTGGCGGTGACCGGGCCGATGCTGGGGACGGTGCGCAGACGCTGGACGCGCGCATCGTGGGCGGCGCGCTGATCGATCGCTGCGTCGGAGTACGCGAGCTGGGCGTTGAGGTGGCGCATGATCGCCAGCACGGGGGCAATCGTGGAGCACAGCCGGCCCGGCAACGTCATGGCGGCGACCCGCTGCACACACGCCTCGGCGCTGCCGGAGGGCGCGCGGGAGCCCTGCTGGCGGAGGAGAGCGCGGATCAGGGAGATAGAGCGCGCCCGGGGCCGCTCCCCGAGCACGGCCGCGAAGCGCTCGGGCTCGGTGCGGATCCGTTGCTCGATCAGCTCGCCCCCCCCGCCAGAATACAAATCTGGCTTTCCTTCTTGTGCACGTCGATGCCAAGATGGTCCATGGCTGGCCTCTCCTCTCTGCGGCGTTGACCGCGGTGTGCCCTTGTGGGACAGCCTAGGCCACCACGTCAAGCGAGAGGCCGGCCGCTTCATCCTATCTATGCGCACGCCCCGGCCCAGTATCAGCGCGTCACCGCCCAGGAGGTCCACGACGCCTTCGCGCGCTACGACCGCCCCGACGCCCGCTTCCGCTTCGTCATCACCCCGCGTCCCTAAGGAGACACTGAGATGAAGAACGTGCAGATGACGGTGGCCGGGAACATTCTGACGATCACGGTGGACTTGACCAAAGAGTTTGGGCCGTCTTCGTCC
>DASYVT010000043.1 GCA_035936835.1 Candidatus Methylomirabilota bacterium
TGGCCGCCGTGGACGGTACAACGCTACCTCGGCCAGCGTGTAGGACCAATCAGTTCGCGCCAGGAGCGCGACCAGCTGCTGGCCAGCGCCGAGATCATCCTCGGGGGCTTTCCGTTTCCGCTGGATCTCCGGGCCCGGGCGCCGCGCCTGCGCTGGTGCCACCAACTCCCAGCCGGGGCGAGCAACCTGTTACGCGGGGATCTCTGGGGCAGCGATGTCATCGCCACCACCTCGCGCGGCTATGGCAATACCCGCCCCATGGCTGAGTATGTCCTGGCCAGCCTCCTCCACTTCGCCAGGGGGCTCCACCATGCATCTCGCGATCGGCAGCGGCATCGTTTCGACCATCGCACCTATCGTCCCCTGCTGCTGCAGGGGAAGACGGTGTGCGTCGTGGGCGCCGGTGGCATCGGCCAGGAGGTGGGGCGGTTGTGCGCCAGTGCCGGCATGCGGGTGACCGGCACGCGGCGCCGGGTGGCGCCCGATACCGTACTGCCAGCCGGATTCAGCCGCCTGGAAAGCCCCGAGCGTCTCTATGCTCTCCTCGAGGAGAGCGACGGCGTGGTGGTCTGTTGTCAGTGGACACCGGAGACGACCAAGCTGATCGGTCGGGAGGCCTTTGCCGCCATGAAGCCAGGCGCTATCCTGGTGAACGTCGCGCGGGGTGAAATCATCGACGAAGAGGCGTTGATCGCTGCCCTCGCGGCGGGAAAGCTGCGGGGGGCGGCCCTGGACGTCTATGTGGGTGAGTTTGAACATGAACCCGATCGTCGCCTCTGGGACGATGAGCGCGTCCTCATCACCCCGCATATCTCTGGCGGCAGTGACATGCGTCAGCATCGGGGGATCAACCTCTTCTGCGACAATGTGCGCGCCTATCTGGACGGGCGGCCCCTGACCAATGTCGTCGATTGGGCAGATGGTTATTGAGCTACGGCCGGCGCGACGCAATTCTCCGACGACGGGCGGCCCAACAGCGTCGGACACAGGTCCGGCGCGTTCGATATAATTGGTCCGTGACCATGCAGCACACCCAGGGCGAGGTGCCCAGCGAACTATCGGTCCCGCACAGCCCCGACCGATTCAACCAGGCGCTGGGCACCGAGCTCGAGGCCTGAAGGAGACCGACCATGGCTGACACGATTCAACGCGTCGAGTACTTCTACGCGCAGGTGCCCAACAAGGCGGGCGAGGGCAGCCGTTTTCTGACGGCGCTCCAGGAGGCCGGGATCAATCTCCTCGCCTTCTCTGGTTTCCCCGAAGGGCGCGGCTCCCAGCTCGACTTCGTTCCCGCCGATCCGGCCGCGTTCAAGCAGTTCGCGCGGACGGCCAAGTGGAAGCTCACGGGCCCCAAGCGCGCCATCCTGGTGAGTGGCGAGGAGCGCGTGGGTGCGGTGGCCGAGCTGCACAGGAAGCTCGCCGAGGCGAAGATCAACGTGACGGCCATCGACGCCGTTTGCGCGGGCGCCGGCCGCTACGGGGCCATCCTGTGGGTGGCCCCGCGCGACGTGAGCAAGGCCGCCAAGCTCCTCGGCTCCGCGTAGAGCTGATGGGCGACTGAGAGCGGGCGCGCGTCCTTCCTATCCAGGGCGCACAGGTTGTCCATGAGCTCGGCCCAAAACCTTCAACAGCAGGAGTGAACCATGGCTCAGGACAGCACGCGCCGTTTGCTCAAGGTGTTTGGGATCGCCGTCACGAACCTGGAGGACGCGCTCGAGGCCGCCCTCGCCGAGGGCGCGAAGAAGGCCGAGGCGGAGTTGAGAGAGCGGATGAAGGAAGTGATCGCGCTCGTCGAGCGGCTGTCCGAGCGGGCGGCGAAGCTCTAGCGCCGCCCCCGCTCGTGATGGAGTCTCGATGATGCCGGGGCCGTTCAGGGACGCGTCAGGCGTCGCCCTCACACTGCCGTGCACGACCCCGGTGTCGTGCGCGCGATCCTCGCCCACCTTGGGCTGGCGCCGGCCCCAGACCCCTCCGCGATCCCGCCTCGCCCGGCGATCACCGTGGTGCGCTATCACGGCGTCCTCGCCCCGCAGGCGCGCTGGCGCTCACAGGTCGTCCGCGACGGCCGCGCGGCCCCTGACGCCACCGCGTGCTCGCTCGCGGCCACTCCCCCCGCCGCCGGTACCCCGGACCCGTGGACCTGGGCCGCCCTGATGCGCCGCGTATTCGATCTCGCTGTCCTCGCCTGTCCCCGCTGTGGGGGCCACCTGCGCGTCATCGCCACCGTGCAGGATCCCCTCGCCAGGCAGGGCATCCTCGCCCACCGGGCCCGCTCCGGCGCCCCCGCGCCGCCCGGCCCCGCCCCACCCGCGCCCGCCGCCCTCACGGAGCCCGCCGCTCAGTCCTTCTCTCAAGGCTGCCCCTGCCACCCGGCGGCGCCCCCCCGGCCCCGCAGCCGCACCCCTCCGCCCGTGTGTTGACCGCGCGCCCGTGGCGGCGCAGGACGGCCCGGGTCAGAGGGCGGTCGCGGTGCGGATGCTCGCCTTCGCCCCAGTGACGCGCGCAATGCCGGGTGTCAGGCTGGGGCCCGCAGGGCAGGCCGCATGTCGCCCACCCCCATCGCGCGGCGCGGGAACCGAGGGAACAGCGTGTGTCCCTCCTATGCGCACGCCCCGGCCCAGTATCAGCGCGTCACCGCCCCGGAGATCCACGACGCCTTCGCGCGCTACGAGCGCCCCGACGCCCGCTTCCGCTTCGTCATCACCCCGCGTCCCTAAGGAGACACTGAGATGAAGAACGTGCAGATGACGGTGGCCGGGAACATTCTGACGATCACGGTGGACTTGACCAAAGAGTTTGGGCCGTCTTCGTCC
>DASYVT010000044.1 GCA_035936835.1 Candidatus Methylomirabilota bacterium
CCTTGCTCTCAGCGCTTGACGACCTGGCCGGTCTCGATGTCGATCACGTCTCGCCGGGGGCCCATCGTCCGCATAGTCTCGAAGCCGTCCTCGACCATGTCGCAGTAGAGCTCCACGCGGTTGCCGTCAGGGTCGGGGAAGTACACGCTGCGCGTGACGTTGTGCTCGATGGTCGACTCCACGGCCACGCCAAGCTCGCGCAGCTCGCGATGGGCGGCCTGCAGCTCCTCGAAACTCCCCAGCTGCCACGCCGAGTGGTGCAGGCCCGGCTGGGCCGCCTCGGGCGTCTCGCCGGTGGCGAGCTGGAAGAGCGCGAGGTCGTGGTGCTGGGTGCCGAAGCTGAGGAAGACCGCACCGTGCTCCCGGTCCTCGTAGGCGAGCTTGAGGCCGAGCACGCGCGTGTAGAACTCCTTGGATTTCTGGGCATCGCGAACCTTCAGCACGATGTGGCCAAGCTTTCGGGCTTGAATCATCGCTGTGCTCCCGCGCTCAAGGGCGCCTGTGCGTGGTCAGGGCGTATCGCAGGGTCGTCACCTGGGTCAGTATAGCGCCGCTCCCTCCACTCCTTGATCGCAATCGCGTGCTTTGGATAGTGCCCGTATGTATCGAGGCGGAGGCGATGGCGGAAGCGGGTATCGCCACCGAGTTGGTCCTCGGGCACGCCTTCGATGAGCTCGATCAGCCGGCGGTGAACGTCCTCCTGGTGCTGGAACACCTCGAGCAGCGATAGAGTCTTCTTCCGTTCGGTCGTTTGGGCGTTGAAGGTATCGATGCCGCCGTACGTCACCGAGTATCGCGGTGGCCTCTTGCCCATGAGAACGAGCGGCAAATGTTTCAACGCCTCCTCTTCCCAGGTGGTTACGTGAGCAATGATGTCTCTCGCTGACCAAGCGCCGGTAACGCCGGGCTCGAGCAATTCCGAATCCGGCAATCCGGCGTACGACTCTCTGAATACAGACCACGCCTTATCGAGTCGCTGCAATAGCTGCCCTCGTCTGTCCATAAGGCATCCTTTCGCCACTGTCCATTGGAAAGCCCCTTCTCGTAGTTGTACGAAGGGGGTCGGTCGTTTGGGTGGAATCGGGCCGCCCTTCAGCCGAGGTACGACGACACGAAGGTACCGCCGGCCGGCCGCCCGGCAAAGCGCGCCAGACGGAAAGGCCTCGGACTTACCGGAGGCGTCGAACCCGTGATGAGCGCCGCCATCATCTCGCCGACGGCCGGGGCGAGCTTGAAGCCGTGGCCCGACATGCCGGCGGCGATGAAGAATCCCTTCACCGGCGACTCGTCGAGAATGGGCATCCAGTCCGGCGTGATGTCGAAGGCGCCGGCCCAGCCCCGGGCGTAGCGGGCGGCGCCGAGGGCCGGCAGCGCCCGGCTCGTGCGCTCCAGCACCGCCTCCGCTTCTTCGAAGCCCGGCTCGGCGCCGAGCAGCTCCGGATCCATGGGATGCTGCGTCTCGTCGTCGGTCAGCGAGCCAGTCAGCGTGAGCCCGCCCGTCTCAGGCTTCACGTAGCAGCCGCCGTGGAGATCGAGGTAGACCATGTGGGCCCGGCCGAAGCCAGAGTCGCGCTCGAGGACGAAGACCGGATGCCTGCCGATGACGATGGGCAGCTCGACCCCCGCGAGGCGCGCGAGACCGGGGGACCAGAGCCCGGCCGCGTTGACCACGGCCGGAGTGGTGATCTCCTCGCCCGAGGCGGTCACCACGCCCGTGATCCTGCCGCCCGCCTGGCGGATCGCCGTCACCTCCTGGCCCTGCTCGATCGTTACACCGCGCTTGCGCGCCGCATCGGCGTAGCCGGCGGTGACGGCCGAGGGATCGCCGTACCCTGAGCCGGGCTCGTAGAGTACGGCGCCGAGCCCGGCAGGATCGATGCGCGGCTCGACGCGCCTCAAGTCACGCGGCTCGAGGATCTCGCCGCTGACACCCAAGCTGCGCTGGACCGCGAGCGTCTTTTCTAGGGATGGGCGCATGGCGGCGCCGACACCGATGAGGACGCCGCAGCGGACAAAGCCCGACTCTCCGCCCACCACCTCGCCGAAGCGCTCGAAGACGGCGAGCGAGCGCAGCACCATCTGCGTCGTCTCAGGCGTGGGGTAGAGCTGGCGGATCACGCCGACCGAGCGGCCGGTGCCTCCTGAGCCGAGGAAGCGGCGCTCCAGCACCAGGACGCGCTTGACGCCGGCTCCCGCCAGCTGGAAGGCGAGCGAGCAGCCGGTGACGCCGCCGCCGACGATGACGGCGTCGGCGGTCCTCAGAGAGCGACCTCCGTGCCGATGCCGCGCGCCATGGCCCGATCATACGCCAGCCGCGCCGAGGCCGCGTCCTCCGGGGCCCAGCCCACCGACTTGAAGAGGGTGATCTCGTCGGGACGTGTGCGCCCGGGCTTCTTGCGCGCCACGACCTCGGCCAGCTCGGCCCTGACGTGGCGCCGCGTGATGGCGCCCGCCTTGATCGGGATGAGGAGGTCGCCGGCCTCCGCCCACGCGCCGTGGTAGGTGTCCACGACGACGCGCGCGCGCATGATGGTCTCGGTGTCGACCTCGCGGGTCGTGGGCCTGAACGCGCCGACGGCGTCCACGTGGGCGCCGGGCCTGAGATCGCGCCCTGCGAAGACGGGACGGGATGAGGTTGTCGCGCACGTCACGACGTCTGCTTCGCGGACCGCCGCGCGGCTGTCGCGCGCGACCTCGACCGGCACGCCGAGGGCGCCGCGCATCCGTGTTGCGAAGGCCTGGGCGCGGGCCGGGTCGCGCCCGACGACGGCGATCGACTCGAGCGGCAGGACGGCGTTCAGACAACGGAGCTGGAACTCGGCCTGGACTCCCGCGCCGAAGCAGGCGACGCGCCGGGAATCCGGGCGCGCGAGATACTTTGCGGCGACGGCGGAGGCCGCGCCCGTGCGGATGGCGGTGAGGAAGCCCGCCTCCATGAAGGCGAGCGGCGCGCCGGTCTCGGGGTCACTCAGCAGGTACGAGGCGTGGAGCGTCGGCAGTCCGCGCTTGCGATTGGCCTCGACGACGCTGACGAGCTTCGCGCCGAGCGCCTGGCGTCGGGGCAGGGCCGAGATCATGCCGAGGAACACCCCGCCCTTCGCCATGGGCAGGACGGCGCGGGGCAGGGCGGGGGCGCGGCCTGCCGCCGCCTCGCGGAACGCCGACTCGACAGCAATGATGACCGCCGCCGGCTCGAGCACGCGCTCGAGGTCGGCGCGCGTGAGGACGAGCATCAGGCGGCCGTTGCCGCGGCCCGCTTGATCATGCGCTTGATCGTCGCCTCGAGGACCAGCTCGCCGCGATGGTTCAGCACCTCGTGCTTGTAGGTGACG
>DASYVT010000045.1 GCA_035936835.1 Candidatus Methylomirabilota bacterium
CGGACGAAGTCGCCCTCGGTGTCCTCGCGAGCGGAGATCTGGATCACGTGGGCGCCCATGTCGGCCAGCTGGCGCACGCAGGTGGGGCCGGACCGGGCGCGGGTGAGGTCGATGACGGTGTAGGGCTCGAGGGGCAGGCTCATCGTGACGGCGCTCCCTGTCTCATAGGTTGAGGTTTCGCGGGTTCGGGTGGCAGGATGGCGGAGGCGCTGACCGACGCCGGATTGCGCAGCGGCCAGCGCGACGCGTCCACCGCCGTCAGGAAATCGAGGACGGCCCGGTTGAACGCGTCGGGGTCCTCGAGGTTGACGGTGTGGCCGGCCTTGGGCATGACCACGAGGCCGGAGGAACGGATTGTGCGCTTCATGAAGAGCGCGGGCTCGAGGCAGGGCTCGTCCTCGTCGCCCGTCACGATGAGCGTCGGCACTGTCAGGCGCTCCATCCCATCCTCGAGCTCGTAGACGGACGGTCGTGACATCTGCACGCCGCGCATGGTGAGCGCGTGGCCCTTCGCCGACTGTTCGCAGAACATGTCGTAGAACTCCTGCCAGCCCGCGGGGTCCTTGTCCTTGAACTGCACGCGCGTGGGCCCCTTCGTGTAGAACTCGGCCACCGCCTTCATGCCGTCCCGCTCGAAGCGCCGCGCCGTCTCCTCGACGTCCCGGCGGAACCTCTCGCGCTCGCCCGCCACGCTGCCGTAGCCCGCGCCCGCGACCACCAAGGACAGCGCGCGCTCGGGAAAGCGGAGCCCGAAGTGAAGCGTCGCGTAGCCTCCCATGCTGAGCCCGCAGATGTGCGCCTTCCGGATGCCGAGGGCGTCGAGCAGCCCGCGGATGTCGTCCGCGGCCTGGTCCTGGGAATACGCCTTGGGGTCCTCGGGCACGTCGGACGGCGGGTAACCGCGCGCGTTGTAGGCGATGGTGCGGTACCGGCGGGCGAAGAAGCGCACCTGGAGGTGCCAGCTCCGCGCCTCGCCCGCGAACTCGTGGACGAAGACGAGCGGCGTCCCCTCGCCCGCCTCCTCGTAGAAGAGGCTGACCCCGTTGACCTGCGCTGTCGGCATGACGGCAGTCTACTCCAGACCGAGATGCCGCTCAACCGCGAGGGCGCTCCCGGTTCAGATGCTCAGGTCCACCAGGACCTTCATCACGGGACCGCCGCGGAGCGCCTGTTCCATACCTTCCTGGAGTCCTTCGAGCGGGATCTTGTGGCTGACCAGCGGGCCCACGGGGACGGCGCCCGAGGCCGCCAGGCGGATCGCTTCCTCCCAGTCGGCGCGCGCGTAGAGCCGGGTGCCCTGCATCGTGAGCTCACGGGCGAACATCGGGTAGAGCTTGACCGCCATGGGCTCGGCGTGGATGGCGACCACGCTGATGGTGCCCCAGACGCGCACCGCGTCCGTCATCAGCCTGACCGCGGCGGCATTCCCGGTCACCTCGAAGGCGACATCCACGCCGTCGCCACCCGTCCAATCGTTGGCGAACTTGACCACGTCCACGCCGGATCCGACGACCTCGAGGCCGAGGCCCTCGAGGAGCGCGACGCGGTACGGGTTGACCTCCGAGACGATGACGCGGGCGCCGCGGTGGCGACAGACCAAGGCGATCAGGGCGCCGATCGGCCCGCCGCCGAAGACGAGGACGGCGTCGTCCCGCTTCACGTTCGCGCGCGTGACGGTGTGGACCGCGATCGCGAGAGGCTCCACCACGGCGGCGTGGTCGTCAGGCAACGCGGCCGGCACCTTGATCAGGCACCCGGTCGGCACCGCCCAGTACTCCTGCATGCCGCCGGGCATCTCGACACCCAGCACCTTGAGCTTGTAGCAGAGCCAGGTCGCGCCCATCCGGCACGCGCGGCAGGCGTTGCAGACGCGGAGCGGCTCGACGACGACGCGGTCGCCCTTGGCGAAGCCGCCGCCGGGCGGCGCCTCGACGACCTCGGCGAGGGTCTCGTGACCGATGATGCCGCCCTTGGGCACGCGGTGATCGAGGTGTCCCTGGAAGATGTGCAGGTCCGTGCCGCAGATGCCGACGCGCCTGACCTTGAGCAGCGCCTCGCCGGCCCCCGCCGCGGGTACGGCCGCCGTCCCAGTGCGGAAGCGCCCCGCCCCCTCGTAGAACGACGCGCGCATGGCTAGCGGCCCCCCAGAATGTTGCGCATGGTGTCTCCTTCGCGCTTGAACCACTCGAAGAGGATCTCGACGTCCCAGCCCATGCAGAAGTGGCGGACGCCCAGGTCGAGGTAGGGCTTGGCCTGGTCGGGGCGGCTGATCTCGACCCGCGGGGAGATGCCGAGAGCGAGCGCGGTCCTGATCATGCGGCGCTCGGCCTCCACCACCTTCGGGTGCTCCCACTGCCCCGCCAGCCCCACGCTCATGGAATAGTCCGCCGGCCCGAACTGGACCATGTCCACGCCCTTGACCGCGAGCAAGGCCTCCAGATCGTCCACCGCCGACGCCTTCTCGATCATGATGGCGACCACGGCGTCGTCGAGAGCTTGGACGAAGGCCGGTGAGCCCACGTCCACCACGTAGCCGACGTCTCGCCGCATCCCGACGCCGTGGATGCCGCCGTGCCCCGGCGCCTCGGCCCGTACCGCCCGCACGCACTCGGCGACGTCGGCCGGCGTGCGTGGATCGGCGAACAGCACGTTCTGGATCCCCGAGCCGATGGCGCGGACGGCCACGTATGTGCGCGGCTGCTGCTCGATCTTCATCATGGCCGACATGTGGGGGAAGGTGTCTACCGCGCGGGCCAGGTTCTCGAGCGCGAAGAGGTCGTAGGGCGCGTACTCGCCGGCGAACTCGATGTAGTCGAACATGCCGGAGTGTCCGGCCAGCTCGATGGTGGCGGGCCAGGCCGAATGGATGTGGGTGCCGAGGGTCGGCTGCCCAGCGCGAAGGAGCTCGCGGAGCTTATTGGGGCGCATCGGATGAGTCTCCTTGGCGTACCGGCTGGGGGGGTACCGGCTGGGGGGGTGCAGGGTCGGCGGCAAGCAGCCGGCGCGCGACGGTGAGCCGCAGGATCTCGGTCGTGCCCTCGGCGATGCGCCAGGCGCGGATGCGGCGGTAGAGGCGCGCCAGCGGATGCCCTTCGACGACGGCCGCGCCGCCTTCGATCTGGATCGCGCGGTCCACGATGCGGGCGACGGCCTCGGTGGCGACGGCCTTGGCCATGGCGACTTCCGTCTCGGCATCGCCGGCTTCCGCCGCGCGCGCGGCGGCGTACAGCGCGCCGCGCGCGGCGAAGAGGGCCATGGCGCTCTGGCCGAGCATGGCCTGGACCTGCTCGCGCTCGCCGAGCGGCACGCCGGTCCTGTGGGGGCGACGCGCCTGGGCCAGCGCGTAGTCGAGCGTCCACCGGGCGGTGCCGCAGGCGGTGGCCGCGGCGCGAAGGCGCAGCGCGGTGATGCTCTCGAGCGCCTTCGGCAACCCCTGGCCGATCTCTCCGAGCACGTCGGCGGCAGGCACCTCGACGTTCACCAGCTCGAACTCGCCGTGGAGGCCGCCGTCGAGCGTGCGAATCTCGCTCGCGAGCGTGACGCCCGGCGCGTCGCGCCTCACGACGAAGACGGCCGTCCCCGTCTTGCCGCCGGGATTCTCCGTTACCTTCGCCACCGCCAGGAGCAGGTCGGCCTGGGGACCGCCGGTGACGAAGGACTTGACGCCCGAAACGACGAACACCTCGCCCCGCCCCACGGCCGTGGTGCGCGGGCCCTCGCGGGCATCGGTGAAAGCGAGCGCCGCCGTGAGCTCGCCGCGCAGCGCCGGCAGGAGGAAGCGCTCACGCTGCGCGCCGGAGGCCATGCGCAGGAGCCCGCCGTCACCGCCGAGGACCAGTCCACCCAGCGCGCACTGGGAGCGCGCGATCTCCTCGTGGAGCGCGGCCACTCCCACGGGCCCGAGCCCTCCCCCGCCCAGCTCGACCGGCTGCGCCAGCCGGTAGAAGCCGAGCTCGGCCGAGCGCGTCCGCGCAAAACGCCTGAGCGCGGGGCTCGCCTGCGCCGCGTCGAAAACGTTCTCGCGCCGTTCCGCGGGCAGGAGCTCTCCCTCGAGGAAGGCGCTGAGGCGGTCACGAAGCGCGGCGATGTCGGGCGGCAGAGCGTGGGGGTCCACCGTCGCGCGCGTCACGATCTCGCGCTTCAGGGGGCCTGCGCCGCGTCGGGCCCAAGCGCGATGCAGGCGAACGCGACCTTGGCCGCGGTGGGCACGCCGAAGCGCGCCGTGTGCCGCGCCGGCAGCCCCTTCGGAAAGTGCGTGACGTACTCGGCGTTGATCTCGTGGTAGTCGGCCGGGTCCCGGATCAGGAGCGTGACCTGCACCACGCGGTCGAGCGACGAGCCGGCGGCCCGCAGGATCGCCGCGACATTTTCCAGCGCCCAGCGCGTCTGCTGGGCGACCGTCCCCTCGCGCGTCGCGCCGCCGATATCATTGCCCGCGCCCGTGCCCGAGACAAAGACGAGCCCCGCCGCGCGCGTCGCGCGCGAGAACGCGCCGGGGGCCGGAGCATCGGTCGGGTTGAAGAACTCGATCATGGATGGAGCCTCCTGCGAGTGTAGGCGGCAGCGGCGCGCCCAGTCAACCGGAGACGCGCCCAGTCAACCGGAGACGCGCCCCGTCAACCAGCGGCGCGCCCCGTGATCCGAAGACCCCTGCTATACTCCCCCGGTGCCCGAAGACATCGCTCCCCTCCACGGCCTCGTGGTCCTCGACTTCACGCGCGTCCTGGCCGGCCCGTACTGCACGCGCCTCCTCGCCGACCTGGGCGCGCGCGTCGTCAAGGTCGAGCGCGCCGGCGGCGGCGACGACATGCGCAAGGGGCACCTGCAGCTCGAGCCGGGGCGCGACGACCAGAGCAGCTACTTCACCCGCATCAACGTCGGCAAGGAGAGCCTGGGGCTCGACCTCGGACGCCCCGAGACGCGGGAGATCGTCCGCGACCTGGCGCGGAAGGCCGACGTCGCGGTGGAGAACTTCGCCCCGGGCGTCGCGGCGCGCCTCGGCATCGACTACGAGACCCTTGCCGCCGCCAAGCCCGACCTCGTCTACTGCTCCATCTCCGGCTTCGGCCAGACCGGGCCGTGGCGCGAGCGCCCCGCCTTCGCCCACATCATCAACGCCGCCTCGGGCCTCATGCACCTTGACCAGGGCGATGCGCCGGCGCCGCGGTCCGCGAACCTCCAGGCCGCCGACGTGCTGTCGGGCACTCACGCCTTCGGCGCCATCCTCGCCGCGCTGTGGCGCCGCGCGCGGACGGGCGCGGGCGCCCGGATCGACGTCTCGATGCTGGAGACCTTGATCGCGGCCGACGACGTCTCCTTCGCGGCGGTCCTCAACGGCGGCGAGGAGATCGGCTCGCCGCGCCCGGGCATGGGCGTCTACGAGATCGGCGGGCGTCATCTGGCGCTTCAGACCGTGGGCTCGACGGAGCTGTGGCCGCGCCTGCTCGAGATGATGGACCGCCCCGAGCTGGCCAACGACCCGCGCTTCGCGACGGCACAGACGCGGCGCGAGCACTGGCCGCTCCTCCGCGATCTGATCGGCCAGTGGCTCACGCGTTTCCGGACGGTGGACGAGGCGCTGGCGGCGCTCGGGGCCGCGCGCATCCCCGCAGCACCAGTGCTCGAGCCGCGCGAGGTGGTCGCGCACCCTCACCTCGAGGCCCGCCGCGCGTTTCCCGAAGTCCCGCATCCCACGCGTGGCAGCGTGAGAGTCACGGCGAGCCCGTATCACTGGGACGGCCGCCCCGTCCATCCGGCGGGGCCGGCGCCCTACCGCGTAGGCGAGCACAGCCGGCTGGTGCTCTCGGGGCTTCTGGGCTACGATGCGAAGCGGATCGACACGTTGATCGCGAGCGGCGCCGTCGAATCACCCTGATGATCGCAGGCCGTCGAGAAGGGTCCAGATGCGAGGCGGCGTCCGAAGGTTGCGGGCGAGACGTACTCCTGTACGTTGAGCCCGCAGCCGAGGGCGCCAACGAAGCAGATGGGCCCTTATCGGCGGCCCGCTAGTACGGAGGATAGACCGACATGGCCAGGATGACCGGCGGCGAAGCCCTCGTAGCCTCCCTCTACCGCGAAGGTGTGCGGGTGGTGTTCGGCCTGCCCGGCGTCCAGCTCTACGGCGTGATGGCGGCGCTGCGCGACGAGCCGCGCATCCGCTTCATCACCACGCGCCACGAGCAGGCGACGAGCTACATGGCCGACGGCTACGCCCGCGCGGGCGGCGGCATCGGCACGGCGCTCGTCGTCCCGGGCCCGGGGCTGCTCAACGCCGCCGCGGGGCTCAGCACGGCCTACTCCGCCTCCTCGCCCGTGCTCATGCTCTCGGGCCAGATCCCGCGCGAGCAGATCGGCAAGAACATCGGGCTCCTCCACGAGGTCAACGACCAGCTGGACTGCATCGCGCCCGTCACCAAGTGGCGGCGGCGCGTGCTCCAGGTGCCGGACATCCCGGCGGCCGTGCGCGAGGCGTTCGTGCAGCTCAGGAGCGGCCGCCCGCGCCCCGTCGAGCTCGAGATGCCGCCCGAGACCATGGAGGAGGAGGGAGAGGCCGAGCTCTTGGCGCCGGCAGAGGTCGCGCGCGCTAGAGCCTCGTCCGCCGACATCAGCCGCGCCGCCGAGATCCTGCTGGCCGCGAAGAGCCCGATCATCTATGCGGGAGGCGGCGTCAATCTCTCGGGCGCTCACGAGGCCCTTCACGCCGTCGCGGAGTACCTGCAGGCCGGCGTCGCGTGCACGGCCGAGGGCAAGGGCGCGGTCAGCGACCACAGCGACCTCTCGCTCGGCGCCGCGTTCTGGCGCGAGTCGCCGCTTCGCGCCGCCATCCACGCGGCGGACGTGGTGCTCGCCGTCGGCTCGAGGCTCGCCCTGGTCTCCTTCGCGCCGGAGACGCGGATCCTCCAGATCGACGCCGATCCGGAAGAGATCGGGCGCAGCCACAAGACCACGCTGGGGCTCGTGGGCGACGCGCGCGCGACGCTCGAGGCGCTCCTCGAGAAGCTCCGCGCGGGGGCGCCCGCCCGCGCGTCCCGCAAGGCCGAGCGCGAGGTCCTCCGGGCGGAGATCGCGGCGCAGATGACGCAGGAGCCGCAGGTCTCCATCGTCAAGAGCCTCCGCGCGGGATGCCCCGAGGACACGATCCTGGTCGCGGGCATGACGCAGATCGGCTACTACTCGCGCCCGCTCTGGCCGACGTACGGCCCGCGGACGTACCTCTCGTCCTCGTATTCCGGCAACCTCGGCTACGAGTACCCGGTCGCCCTCGGCGCGAAGGTCGCGCGCCCAGGCAGCCCCGTGGTCGCGGTGATCGGCGACGGCGGCTTTCTCTACAACGCCCAGGAGATGGCGACGGCCGTCCAGCACAAGATCAACGTCGTGGCGGTGGTCTTCAACGACCAGGCCTACGGCAACGTCGCGCGCGATCTCGACGAGGATTGGGGCGGGCAGTACGGCTCGGCGCTCCATAACCCCGATTTCATGAAGCTCAGCGAGGCCTTCGGCCTCCACGGCATGCGGGCCACGGTCCCCACAGACGTAGGGCGGCTGGTCGGCCTAGCCATAGCCATGAACCGGCCGGTCTTGATCGAGGTGCCCGTGGGCCGGATGCCGCGTCCCGTCTTCTTCCCCCAGCGCAAGGCTCCCAGCAAGTACAAGCGCTGACCCGCCTCGGGCCACGGTCGCTCCCCGGACGGCCGGTGACAGGGAACGTCTGGCCCTCAACGGCCGACATCCAAGAATCGTCACTTTCTCAGTCGATCGACTGAGCGCGCCGCTTTCTTTTCAGTGATTTAGACACCACCGTCGGTGGCACCAATGTTGCTCGTGTGACGTGAGGGTTTCCTTGCCTAGACCACGAGCAGGAGAATGGGGATGACGATGGACGGCGAGATCAAGCGAGAGGCCGCATTCGCGGGGAAGCGCTTAAAGCAGAAGGTCGTCTTCGCCCTTGCCCTCTGCTCGGTCATCCCGCTCCTCGTCCTGACCTACGTGCTCCACGGCCACCTCGTCCCGGGACTCGAGACGACCGCCAAGGGCATGACCGACGTGCTCGCCATCCCGACCCTCGTCGCCTTCACCGGCCTCCTCATGGCCGGCGGCGGCTACGTGGTCTGGGACCTGGCCAGCGCGGTCTCGGGCGCGGCCAGCCTCGTCTCCACGGCGCAACGGGCCGGGGAAACGGCAGGCGCGCGCCACGACGAGGTCGGCACCCTCATGACATCCTTCAACCGCATGATGGCGACCATCGAGCAGCAGGCCGAGGAGATCACCCAGTTCCCCAAGCGCCTCGAGCAGCTGACCACGCAGGCCTTCCGCGACTCGCTGACCGGGCTGCCGAACCGGGCGCTGTTCATGGACCGGCTCAGCCACGGGCTCACGCGCGCCCGGCGGCGCCACGAGCACCTGGCCGTGCTCTTCCTCGACCTCGACCGCTTCAAGGTGATCAACGACACGCTCGGCCACACGGTCGGCGACCAGCTGCTGGTGGAGGTGGGCAATCGCCTCGGCGGCTCGCTGCGCCCGGGCGACACCGTGGCGCGGCTGGGCGGCGACGAGTTCGGCCTCCTCCTCGAGGACGTCGCCCACGCCGAGACCGCCGAGGCGGTCGCCCTGCGCATCGAGGCGGAGCTCGCCAAGCCGCTGCACTTCGAGGGGCGTGAGATCTTCATCACGGCCTCAATCGGCATCGCGCTGTCCTCGGCGCGCCTCGGCATGCCCGAGGAGATCCTGCGCGATGCAGACCTCGCCATGTACCACGCCAAGGCCAAGGGCAAGGCGCGTCACGAGATCTTCGACAGCAGTATGAGCGCCCCGGCCCTCGACCGGATGGACCTGGAAATGGACCTCCGCTCGGCGATCTCGCGCCATGAGTTCCGGCTCCACTACCAGCCTATTCTCCAATTCGACACGGGCAGGATCACGGAGGTCGAGGCGCTCATCCGCTGGCAGCACGCGAAGCGCGGCCTGCTCCAGCCCGACTCGTTCATCGGCCTGACCGAGGAGACGGGACTCATCGTCCCCATCGGCCAGTGGGTCCTGACCGAAGCCTGCCGCCAGGCGCGCGTGTGGCAGCTCGAGTTCCCGAGCACCCCGCCGCTCGTCATGAGCGTCAACCTGTCGGCCAAGCAGTTCCAGAACCCGAACCTGGTGCAGGAAGTGACCCAGGCCCTAACCGAGAGCGACCTCGACGCGGCGAGCCTCAAGCTCGAGATCACCGAGAGCGTGGTGATGCAGGACGCGCCGGCGACGCTCGCCAAGCTCAAGGAGCTCAAGAATCTCGGCATCCGCCTCGCCATCGACAACTTCGGCACGGGCTACTCGTCCCTGGGCTACCTCAAGCGCTTCCCGGTGGACACGCTGAAGATCGACCGGTCCTTCGTGAAGGGGCTCTCCAAGGACGGCATCGACAACGCCATCGTGCGCGCGGTCGTCACCGTGGCCAAGAGCCTCAATATGGACGTGACCGCGCAGGGCGTGGAAACCGACCAGCAAAGAATCGAGCTGAAGGCGCTCGGGTGCGACCGCGGCCAGGGCTTCCTCTTCGCGCGGCCGGCGGACGCGGAGCACGTGACGCCGCTCCTCTCAAGCTCGAAGAGCGGCGCCCTGATCGCCGCCTAGCAGGCGGCTAAAAACTCCGCAGGCTGCTAGACGGGCGCCTGCGTCCGAACCGGCGCCGCGTGGCGCCTCACCTGGACGACGGTGGCGATGGTCAGCAGCATGAAGCCCGCGGAGGCCACGAAGACCATTCGCGGCTCGCCCCGGTCGAGCAGCCACCCGAAGAGGAGCGGAGTGAGCGACGAGCCCAGGTCGAGCCCCGAATAGACGAAGCCGTAGACCTTTCCCGAGGCGCCGGGCGGCGTCGCCGCGCGCACCAGCATGTCGCGCGAGGGCGAGGTCGCACCGAGGCAGAAGCCCGCCAGCGCCATCACCAGGGGCAAAAGCGCCAGCGGCGCCGCCGCGCTCGCGATGACGAGGCTCGCGGTCGCGCCGAGGAACATGCCGCCGCCCGCGACCACGTCGTGCCGGCTGGTGCGGTCCGCGAGAAAGCTCCCG
>DASYVT010000046.1 GCA_035936835.1 Candidatus Methylomirabilota bacterium
TGACATCAAGGAGTTCTATCTCGGCATGAAAGAAAGCAGCATTCGCGGCACGAGGCGTTGGAAGAGGAAGAAAACGTGGCGTTGAGTCGGAGCCTCCCGGGGGCGAATCCATGAGCGTTGCCGTAGGGCCGCAGCCGACCATGCGGGACGATCGCGCCTGGACCATTCACGGCCAGGACACGCTGCCCAAGCTGTTCCGACAGGTCGTCAGGGAGCGCGGTGACGCCGTGGCCATGCGCGAGAAGCATCTCGGGATATGGCGCTCCATCAGCTGGCGCCAGTACGGCCTACGGGCGAAGCACGTCGGCCTGGGGCTCGTCGCGCTCGGCCTCCGGCCGAAGGACGTGGTGTCGGTCATCGCCGAGAACTGCCCGGAGTGGCTCTACACCGACCTCGGCACGATGTCGGTCGGCGGCGTCACCAACGGCATCTACTCGACCGACTCGGCGAAGCAGATCGAGTACATCGTCAACGACAGCGGCACCCGCTTCTTCTTCGCCGAGAACGAGGAGCAGCTCGACAAGATCCTGGAGGTTCGCGCGCGCTGCCCGCAGCTCGTCAAGATCATCGTCTTCGACATGGAGGGGCTGCGCGGCTTCACGGACGACCAGGTGATGCCGTTCGAGGAGCTGCTCGAGCTGGGCGGGCATTACGAGCGCGAGCACGCGAGCGCGTTCGACCCGCTGGTCGAGATCGCGCGGGCGGAAGACCTCGCCATCCTTGTGTACACGTCGGGCACGACGGGCCCGCCCAAGGGCTCCATGCTGAGCCACCGCAACATCCTGTTCCAGCTCGGGTTCTCCGACTTCATCACGGAGCCCCGCGAGGGCGACCAGCAGCTCTCCTTCCTGCCGCTCGCCCATATCGCGGAGCGCACGTTCAGCGTCTTTTACCCGCTGCACTCCGGCGCGACCGTCAACTTTGCCGAGAACATCGACACCGTGCCCTCGAACGTCCGCGAGGTGGCGCCGGCGGTGTTCTTCGCGGTGCCGCGGATCTGGGAGAAGTTCTACTCGGGGGTCGAGCTGCGCATGCGGGAGGCGACGTTGGCCGGGAAGCTCGCCTACGGGTGGGCGATCAAGGTCGGCGGCCGGATGGCGCAGGCGAGGATCGAGGGCCGGAAACCGACGGCCTGGCTCAGGCTGCTTCATGGCGTTGCGGACTTCCTGGTGCTCGACAACATCCGGCGCTCCATCGGGATGCACCGGGCGCGGGGCGCCGCGACCGGCGCGGCCCCGATCGCGCCTGAGCTGATCAAGTGGTACCTGTCGCTCGGTATCGACATGCGAGAGGTCTATGGCCAGACGGAGAATTGCGGTCTCGCGACGGCCATGCCCGGCGACCGGATCAAGCTCGGCACGGTCGGGCGCGCCCGGCCGGACACCGAGGTGGCGCTGTCCCCGGATGGCGAGATCCTGCTGAAGGGGCCGCACGTGTTCCTCGGCTACTACAAGAATCCGGAGAAGACGGCGGACACGGTCGTCGACGGCTGGCTGCACACGGGGGACGTGGGCTCCATCGACGGCGAGGGGTTCCTCACGATCACCGACCGGATGAAGGACATCATCATCACGGCGGGCGGCAAGAACGTCACGCCGTCCGAGATCGAGAACCAGCTCAAGTTCTCGCCGTACATCTCCGACGCCGTGGTCATCGGCGACCGCCGGAAGTTCCTGTCCTGCCTCGTCATGATCGATCACGAGACGGTGGCCCAGTTCGCCCAGGAGCGCAACGTGCCGTTCACCAACTTCACCTCCCTCTGTCGCGCCAAGGAGGTCCAGGACCTGATCTGGGGCGAGATCGAGCGGGTGAACAGGCAGCTCGCCAGGGTCGAGACGGTCAAGAAGTTCAGCCTGATCGAGCAGATCCTCACGGCCGAGGACGAAGAGTTGACGCCGACCATGAAGCTGAAGCGGACATACGTAAACGTGAAATACAAAGACATCATCGACGGGATGTACACGGGAGCCTGAAAGACACTGAGTCGGACGGTGGGCAACCTCGAAAGGAGCGGACTATGAGCAAGCTGCTGGGGATATGGGTGCTGGTCGGCGCGGTGGCGCTGTCCGGAGCGGCGATGGCGCAGAAGGAGACGCGCGGCGTCACCAAGACCGAGATCGTACTCGGCATGCATACGGACTTGTCCGGACCGGCTGCGACGTACGGCGTCTCGTCATCGAACGCCGTTAAGATGCGGTTCGACGAGGCCAACGAGAAGGGCGGCGTCCGCGGCCGCAAGATCCGGCTGATCGTCGAGGACACCCAGTACCAGGTGCCCCGCGCGGTGCAGGCGGGCGCCAAGCTGATCAACCGCGATCACATCTTCGCCATGGTGGCCGCGCTTGGCACACCGATGAATAACGCGGTCTTCAAGGATCAGCTGGAGGCGGGCGTGCCGAACCTGTTCCCGCTGTCGGCCGCGCGCTCGATGTTCGAGCCGTTCAACAAGCTGAAGTTCTACGGCGCCGCCACCTACGTCGACCAGGTTCGCGCCGGGATCAACTACTTCGTCACGAAGAAGGGCAAGAAGGCGGTGTGCGCGATGTATCAGGACACCGACTTCGGCAAGGAAGTGCTCGACGGCGTGCAGCTGCAGGCCGAGAAGATGAAGATCAAGCTCGCGGAGACGGTCTCGCACAAGCCGACCGACCAGGACTTTACGGCGCAGATCACGAAGCTCAAGGCGGCCGGCTGTGACCTCGTGGTACTCGGCACCATCGTGCGGGATTCGATCGTGCCGTACGCGACCGCGCGCAAGATCGGCTGGACCGACGTGGACTTCCTCGGCTCGGCGGCCAGCTACGATCTCTTCGTCGCCTCCGCCCAGGGAGGCGTGACGGAAGGCCTGTACGCCATGGGGCTCACCGACATGCCGTACCGCGACACGCTGGACCCTGTCGCGCAGGCCTGGTTCGACCGCTACAAGGACCGTTTCAAAGTCGAGCCGAATATCGGGGCGGTCTACGGGCAGGTCGCCGCCGACCTGACCATGACCGCGCTCGACAGGACGGGTGCCGACCTGACCCTCGACAACTTCATCCTGGGGATGGAGTCGGTCAAGGGCTATCAGGACATCTTCAATGGGCCGAAGCTGAGCTTCGGTCGCGAAAAGCATCAGGGCGCCAATTCGTCGTTCCTCGCGGTGGTCAAGGGCGGGCGCTGGGTTCGCGTGACCGATCCGCTCACGTACTGATGTGGATCCGAGCAGGCGACCCGCCGGCAGGGCTGGCGGGTCGCCTGCCGGCGTGTCCCATTTCGTGATCCGGGTCGCGTAGCGGATGACTCCCGTACGGACGGCCCTGATCTGCTCTGTGGTGGCCGCGCTGCTCGTTCTCCCTTCTGTCGGTCATCGGCTGATTACCACCTCCGACGAGGCGCGCTTCGCGCTCCTTGCTCGGGAGATGACGACCCGCCACGCCTGGTTCGGTGCGCGGGTGTCTGGAGAGGTGTACCGCAACAAGCCGCCGCTCTACCCGTGGACCATCGCCGCGGTCTCGCTCGTCCGTGGGCACGTCACGGAGGCGACGGCGCGGATCCCGGGTGCCGCTGCGGCGGTGGGCACGGTCTTCCTGACCGCTCTCCTCGGTCATCGGCTCTTCGGCCCGCGGGCCGGGCTCTGGGCAGGCCTCGTCCTCTCGACGAGCTTCGGCTTCGTCGAGCACAGCCAGCTGGTTCTCCCGGACATGCTCGTCACCCTGTTCTTCACGGGCGCCCTCTATATGCTCTGGCTGGGCACGACGGCGCTCCACGGCCGGACGGCTCTCATCGCTTTCTACGCGTGTTGCGCTTTGGGGGTGCTGTCGAAAGGCCCGGTGGGACTAGTGCCGCTCCTCGTGGCGGCGGTCTGGCTCGGGCGCGAACAGGGGCGCGAGGGCCTCCGCCGCCTGTGGAGCCCGGTCGGGCTTCTGGTCTTCGCGGTCTTGACCGTCACCTGGCTCGCGCCGTTCCTGGCCCTCGGCGCGGGCAGCTTCGTCGGAGGCGTCGTCTGGGAAGAGTGGCTCCTTTGGTACTTCGGGCTTTCGATGCCGTGGAGCATCGAGCAACTTGCCGTCGGCTTCCTGCCCTGGACGCTCCTGCTTCCCCTCGCGGGGCGCCGCGCCTTCCGCGCGCCACGCTCCCGCGCGACGACGTTCGTCCTGGTCTCCATCGCCGTGCCCCTCGCCGCAATGCTGCTCTCGAGGCACCAGCTCGACCGCTACGTGCTGCCGATCTACCCGAGCCTGGCGCTGCTCGTGGGGCGGTGGGCCGATTCGGACGCGGCAGTGCCCACGATCGGAGGCACCATCCTCGGCTGGGGCGCGCTCCTGTCGGGGGTCGCCCTCGTGGCGGCACCGGCATGGGCCGACCTGCCGCTCGACGGCTTCCCGCTGCATCTCTCCTGGCCCGTGGTTCCCATGGTCTCGGGCGTCGGGCTCGCCGCCGCCGCGCTCTTCCTCGGGCTCCGCCGAGCCCGTCCGGCATTGATGGTGTACGGCGTCACCGCCGGCATGGGGATGCTTCTGGGCGCCGGCCTGTGGCTCTACGACGATTGGCTCAACCGGAGCAGCGACTACCGGCGTCTCGCCGAGGCGCTCCGGCAGCACGCCGGCGCCGGCGAGGCGGCCGCGTTCACGACCAGTCGGCACCTTCAGATCGACTTCTACTTCGGCCGCGATCTCGTGCCCGTCTGGAAGGAGGAGATGTTCGACAAGAAGCCGGGGAAGTTCAGCGACTTCATGGCGCGAGCAGCGCGTCCCGTCGCCGTCATCGACGCGAGCACCTGGAGGGAGATCAGGGAGCGCATCTCGGTGCCCGTCGTCACGCTCGACCAGCTCTCCTCCGTCGCGGGAGAAGACATGCTGATCCTCCGGGGGGCCCCGTGACCACGGACGAGTCGTCGAGTCGAATACCTGCTCGACAATCTCGGCGTCGGCCCAGGGATCTGGACTAGGATAGCGGCCGGAGGAGCCCATGAGACCACTGCTCGCCCGTTCCCGGATCGTCACGCTGGCCGCCCTGCTGCTGCTCCCGGCCCTCGCCGGGCCCGTCGCGGCCGCCCCCGAGGGGACGATGACCTGGGGACTCCACGTCACCCTCGTCTCGAAATGGTTGGATCCGGCCGACACCGAGGCGTTCATCAACCAGTTCATGGTGCTGTACGCCATCCACGACGCGGTGGTGAAGCCGATGCCGGCCGGAGACAACACACCGAGCCTGGCGGAGTCCTGGACGGTTTCGAAGGACGGGCTGACCTACGAGTTCGTCCTGCGCAAGGGCGTGAAGTTTCACAACGGCGACCCGGTGACGGCGGAGGACGTCAAGTTCTCGTTCGACCGGTACCGGGGCGCCGCGGCCAAGCTCCTCAAGGACCGAGTGAAGGAGATCCAGATCGTCGATCCCGGCCGCGTGCGCTTTCATCTTAAGGAGGCGTGGCCCGACTTCATGACCTTCTACGGCACGTCCGCCACGGGGGCTGCGTGGATCGTGCCGAAGCGCTACGTCGAGAAGGTAGGCGACGACGGCTTCAAGAAGGCGCCGATCGGCGCGGGGCCCTACAAGGTGGTGAGCTTCACGCCGGGGATCGAGCTGGTCATGGAGGCGTACGAGGGTTACTGGCGAAAAGTCCCCTCGATCAAGCGGCTCGTGTTCCGCAGCATGCCGGACGAGACGACCCGCGCCGCGGCCCTCAAGGCGGGCGACGTGGACCTCGTGTATCTCTTGAGCGGGCCGCTGGCTCAGGAGATCAAGCGGACGCCGGGGCTGCGGCTGGCCGCCTCCATGCCTCCCGGCGTCGTCTTCCTGGACCTGCCCGAGCAGTGGGATCCGAAGTCGCCCTGGCATGACCGGCGCGTGCGGCTGGCGGCCAGCCACGCGCTCGACCGCGAAGGCCTCAACCAGGCGGAGACCCTCGGGCTCTCGCGCACCACCGGCGCCCTCATCCCTCGGAGCCTGGAGTTCGCGCGGGTCTACGAGCCGCCCGCCTACGATCCTGCCCAAGCCAAGAAGCTGCTGGCCGAGGCGGGCTATCCCAACGGGTTCGACGCCGGCGACCTGACCCCGTTTCCCCCGTTCTTCTCGCTGGCCGAGGCGATCGGCAACTATCTCCAGGCGGTGGGCATCCGGACGCGCCTGCGCACGATGGAGCGCGCCGCCTTCCTCACCGCGTGGCGCGAGCACACGATCAAGGGCGTGATCATGGGCCTGGGCGCTCCTGCCGGCAACGCGGCGACACGGATCGAGGTGTACGTGACCAAGGGCGGGATCTATTCCTCTGGAGTCGTGCCGGAGATCGAAGATCTCTACCAGCGCCAGGCCCGGGAGCTGGATCGGAAGAAGCGTGAGGCCATGCTCTACCAGATCCAGCAGATCATGCACGACCGCGTGATGCACGTGCCGATCTACGAGCTGGCCTTCCCCTGGGGCATCGGGCCGCGCGTCGAGGAAGCGTGCGTCAACCACATCAAGGGATTCTCCTACTCGGCGCCCTACGAGGATCTGAAGCTCAAGCCCTCGCGCTAGCCCGCTCTATTCACGAACGCGTGTTCCGCGTCCTATGCGCCCCCTCACCCTGTCCCTCTCCCCCTCCGGGGGCGAGGAGATCGAAACGGCTCCCTCTCCCTCAGAGAGGGAGAGGGTCGGGGTGAGGGTGGCGCAGGTGTTCACGCATAATCCGGGCTAGGCCTGCGGGCGGGTTCGGCAATATCAAGGGTCGTGACGCGGCGGAGCTCGCGGCGGTACTTCGTGTCGTCGAACGACCGGGCGCGGTGCATCGTGGCGCGGTTGTCCCAGATCACGAGGTCCCCGACGCGCCAGGAATGGCGGTAGACGAACTCCGGCTGGGTCGCGTGCTCGATCAGGTCCCGCAGGAGGAGCCGCCCCTCCGGGACCGGCCAGTCGATGATCCTCGACGCGTGCGAGGCGACGTACAGCGACCTGCGCAGCGAGCGGGGGATCGTGCGAATGAGCGGATGGACCGCGCCCTTCAGGGCCTCCTGCTCATCCGGGGAGAACTCGAAGCCGAGCGTCTGGCGCGAGTGCGCGATCGAGTGATGGACCCGCAGACCTTCGAGCTGGGCCTTCGTCGGGTCGTCGAGCGCGTCGTAGGCTGCGCGCATGTCGGCGTACTCAGTATCGGCGGCGACGGGAGGGACGACCTTTGCCGAGAGCATCGAGTACCGTCCCGGCGGATCCTGGAAGGACGCGTCGGTGTGCCACAGGCGATTGCCGAGCCCGTACATGCGCCGGCGATTGTCGGACTTCATGACCTCGCCGTCTTCGTCGAGGTTCGAGATGTCGCCGAGCGCCTCGTTGCCGAAGCGGTTCTTCACGAGGGCGCTGCTCCCCAATTTCGTGTGAAGCTCGCCGTCGAGCCGCTGGGCGAACGCGAGGTGCTCGTCGTCGGTGAACGGCTGATCGTGGAAGACCAGGACGGCGAATTCGTCCATCCCCGCCCGGATCCCCGCGAGGGTCTCGGGATCGCGGACCTGGCGGAGGTCGACCGCGCCCACTTCGGCCACGAAGTGCGGGTGGAGCTTCCGGAAGGTCAGAGCCATGGGCATGAGCCTAGGCCGACCCCGGGCGGGGAGTCAAGCGTGATCCTGGGTGGCGGACCAGTGGCTGGAGCGGCCGGGCGCTCTAACGTCCAAGGCGCTGCTCGATCTCCTCGATCCGGGACTGGAGCGCAGCCATGTGCTGCTTCAGCTCTGCGAGGGCGTGCTCGAGGATCTCGCGCCGGCCGCGCTCGTCGGCGAGCCCCGCCTCGATCCGGCGCAGGGCCTACGTGATCGCGTGGTACTCCTGCTCGAGTCGCTCAAATCGGTGATAGATCGCATCGAAGTGTCCGAGCATCTCCTGTCGCAGCTCGGTGAGCCGGAGGTCCACCCCACCGAACCGGCGGTCGATCTCGGTGAACTGACGTCCCAGGAATTCAACGAGCTGCTGGTACTCGGCCGTGGTCATGGTCCATGTCTATCCCAGGTCCAGACGGTGTGCAAGTGTGGCCAGGTGTGGACAGACCCGGCCAGTAGCGGACACATCACCTGTCAACAACAGCGTCGTCTTGGGCGCCGGTTTGACCTGATTCCGGCGATCTGGCAGGATGTGCGCGGTGGTCATGCCGTCCATGAAACCTTCGGAACCCGGTGACACCCTGGCGAAGGCGGTCGAGTTCCTGGAGTCAGGAGCGTGGCAGCAG
Organism: Candidatus Methylomirabilota bacterium; assembly: GCA_035936835.1. Classification (NCBI taxonomy): domain Bacteria; phylum Methylomirabilota (SeqCode); species Candidatus Methylomirabilota bacterium. The sequence goes on from DASYVT010000046.1 coordinate 8,174, forward strand.
GCCCACGAGATCGTTCAGGCGGAGCGATCGAACCTCGCGGCGTGGCTGCACGGCATCGTGCACACGATCGAGGGCGATCTCGACAACGCGCGCTACTGGTACCGCCGGGCGGGCCGCGATTTCCCGGGACGGGATGCCGTCCAGCAGGAGATCGCGGCCGCCCGGCGGAAGGTCACACGGTGACGGGCCGGTAGACCGGCGTGCGCCACTCCGGGAAGCGCTGGTCGGTGCCGCGCACCACGTTCATGTAGGTGTTGAGCAGGCGCTGGGTGACGGGCCCGAGCTTGCCGTCGCCGAGCGGGAAGCGGTCCACGGACAGGATGGGCGTGATCTCGTAGCCGCTGCCGCAGAAGAAAGCCTCGTCCGCCACGTACAGCTCGGTCCGCGCGATGTCCCGCTCCACGACGTCCATGCCGAGGGCAGGGCAGAGCGACTCGATCAGCGTTGACCGCGTGATGGACTCCAGGATGTCGCTCGTCACGGGCGGGGTGACGAGCTTGCCCTTACGGACCATGAAGAACGTGGCGCCGGTGCCTTCGGCCACCGTGCCGCGCTGGTTGAGGAAGATCGGCGAGTCGTAGCCGTCGGCCTTGGCCTGGAGCGCCGCGAGCCGGCCGTTCTGGTAGTTGGCGCCGCACTTGAGGCGGATCGGGATGGCGTTGTCGGAGGTGCGCTGCCACGAGCTGATGCAGCACTTGAGGCCGTTGCCGTCGCCGATGCGCGGCCGTTGTCTCGGGTTGATGTACATCCCGGTGGGTGAGGTCGCCTCGAGCCCCGGGCCGCCGACGTAGGCGACCAGGTGCATGTGGATGTCCTCGCGGGCCTCGTTGCCGCTCAGCACCTGCCGGACCGCCTCGTAGAGATCGAGATCCTGGTAAGGGATCGTGAAGCGCATCATCTTCATGGACTCGCGGAACCGGGCGAAGTGCTCGGCCAGCCTGAAGCAGTAGAGCTCGCCGTCGGCTTCGTTCCAGTACGCCCTGATGCCCTCGAAGACGTTGCTCGCGTAGAAGACCGCCGCGCTATTGACGGGCAGGACCGCCTCCGCCTGGGGGACGAGCCTGCCGTTCATCCAGATCTTGAACTCTGTCTTCATCTCGCTCAGTTCCTCCGTAGTAGGTGCCCTTCGCCGACCGGTCCGACCCGACGAGATTATCAGGAATCGGGGGGTGTTGGGAAGACGCCTGTTGGGTATTGAGATGCGGTCGGCCAAGTGTGGTAAGAGTCTCAGGATGCGCCCGACCGTCCGTCGCCGGTTGACCGTGGCCGCGCTGTTCGTGGTCACATGCGGGATCTCGATCCCGCTCGCCGCCTACGGGGTGTTCCTGCCGGTCCTCGCGGAGGCCTTTGGGTGGAGCCGCGGCGCGATCTCGACCGCGCTCTCGATCAACCTGGTGCTGGGCGGCCTGGCCGGCCTCGGGATCGGCGCTCTCGCGGACCGCCACGGGCCCCGCGTGCTCCTCGCCCCGACCGTGGCCCTGGCCGGCGCGGCCTTCGCCCTCGTCTCGACGGTCGGCGCGCTGTGGCAGCTCTACCTCTTCGTCGGCGTGCTGGGCGGCGTGGGCATGTCGAGCTTCTACCTGCTGAGCGCGACGACGGTCGCGCGCTGGTTCGACGAGCGCCGCGGCTTAGCACTGGCCCTCGTCCTGGTCGGGTTCAACCTTGGGTACATCTTGGGCGGTCCCCTGGCGGCGTGGCTCATCGGCGAGGTGGGCTGGCGTGTCGCCTACGCGGTCCTCGGTGGAGGCTGCGGCATGATCACGATGCTCGCGGCGCTCTCCGTCCGCCTGCCTCGCCGGTCGGAAGCGGCAGCACTTCGCCTGCTCTCGGGACGGCCCTCGGGACCGGTGGATGCGGCGGAGGTGCCTCACCGCGGGGGCGTGACGCTCCGCGATGCGCTCGCCGACCCGCGCCAGTGGTGCCTGAACGTCGCGTGGCTCCTCCTCGGCGGCCTCGCCTTCATGATCACCGTCCACATCGTGCCGTTCGCGCGCGACCAGGGGGTCAGTCTCGCCGGCGCCGCGCTCGCGCTCACCGCGTACGGCATCGGCTCCGTGGTCGGGAGGGTCGCCGCGGGCGCCATGTCCGATCGGATCGGCACCATCACGACGATGCGGATCGCCTACGTCGTCCAGGCCCTGGCGCTGCTGGCGCTCCTGTGGCTGCCCTCGCGCGAGACGCTGTTCGGCTCGCTGGCGGCGTTCGGGGCGGGCTTCGCGGCGGCGGACACGATGATCGCGAAGGTCATCCCCGACGTGTTCGGCGTGCGGGCGATCGGCGCCATCATGGGCGTGCTGACGCTCGGCTGGCGCTCCGGAGCCGCGCTGGGGCCGGCCGCCGCGGGGTTCCTCTACGACCTGAGCGGGTCGTACGCCGTGCCGTTCGGCGCGGCGCCGGGGGTCGTCCTGGTGAGCTGGGTGCTCTTCGCTGTCGCGACCTCTGGCCGGGCGCGCCCCTTGGCCGTCCCCCTCCTCTAGCGCGCGGGCGCGTGCTTGCCGGTCAGCTGGGGCGTGGTCCCTTCGAGTTTCTTCTCCTGCCGGTCGAGCCGTGTCTCCCTGGCCCAGGTGCGCTTCAGGTCGTCGCGCACGTGCAGGCGCAGCCGGCCCAGCCCGTCCGTCTCCAGCTCGATCTGATCGCCGTCCTGGAAGGCGCTGAGCCCCCGGTGGTTGGTGCCCGTCGCGAGCACGTCACCGGGCTCGAGCGGATGGATGGCGCTGACCCACTCGATGCACCGGGGGATCTTGTGGGCCATGTCGCTGGTGTTGAAGTTCTGCTTGAGCTCCCCATTGACCCAGAGCCGGATCTGGAGGCTGCGCGGGTCGGGCACCTCGTCGGCGGTGACCAGGTACGGGCCCATCGGGGCGAACGTCTCTCGCGACTTCATCTGGTAGAAGGTGTTGCCGGCGGGGAGCAGGCCCCTGGCCGAGCCGTCGATGAAGTTCGTGTACCCGAAGACGTAGTCCATGGCCTCTGAGGCCCGCACGTTGGACGCCCGCTTGCCGATGATCACCGCCACCTCCGCCTCGCCCTCGAAGATGGTGGCGGGGACGTCGGGCAAGACCATGGTCTCGCCGTCGCCGATCACGCTGAGGGGCGACTTGTGGAAGGCGTTGATGGGGGCGGGCTCCGCGCGGGTCCCGTCCTCCATGTAGTTCACCGCCATGCAGACGATGTTGCAGGGCTTGGGCAGGGGAGGGCGGATCCTGACCTTGTGGAGCGGCACGCTCTCCGCCCGGGCGGCCGCGCCCTCGAGATGCTCCTTGTGCTCGTCGAACCGCGCGATCAGCGCGCTGATCAGGTCGTGCGGCCCGCTGTGCGGGATGCCCCGGACGGCGTGCGACACGTCGAAGACCGCGCCTCCCTTGAGGACGCCGAGCTTGAAGTCGTCGAAGAAGAGGAGCTTCACGCCCGCTCAGTTCCTCCCGGCGAGAGGCCCGCGAAGGAGGCGCCCCGGCAGGGCGCCCGTGTGCTTGCCGTCGCGCAGCAGGACCTCGCCGTTCACCACGGTGGCGGCGATGCCGCGGCAGCGCTGGGTCAGGCGCTTCGCACCGGCGGGCAGATCGTTGACCACCTCGGGCATCTCGGCGCCGATCGTGGCCGGGTCGAAGACGACGAAGTCTGCGGCGAAGCCTTCACGCACGAGGCCCCGATCCATCAAGCCCCACTGAGTCGCCGTGTCGAACGTCAGCATGCGCACCGCCTGCTCGAGCGTCAGCGCCTGCTTCGCGCGCACCCAGTGGCTGAGGAGATGCGACTGGAGCGAGGCGTCCATGAGCTGCGAGACGTGAGCACCCGAGTCCGAGAAGGTCACGACCGTGCGCGGGTGCTTGATCAGCTCGAGCGCGTGGTCCTGGTTCTCGTTGGCGATGGGCTGGAGGAAGAAGAGGTCGAGATCCTTCTCGAGGGCGACGTCGATCATGGCCTCGACCGGATCCACCCCGCGCTGGCGCGCGACCTCCGCCACTGAGCGGTGCGGTCCCTCGACCGTGTCCATGACGAAGAGCCAGTCGTAGATGGGCGGCCGCGCCTCGGTTCCGAGGGCTTTGCGGCTGTCGCGCTCGCGCGCGGCCTCGACCAGGCGGCGGCGCAGCTCCGGATCGCGGAGCCGCTGCTTCTGCTCGGCGAGCGGGAGCGCCCGCAGCTCCTTCCACACCGGCAGGCGGTCGAACGGCAGCTGGGTCTTGAAGGAGAGGATCGCGGAGAGCCAGCGGCTGTGCACCTGGGCGAACATGCGGCCGCCGGCGTCGGCGGTCTCATCGAGCAGCGCGGCGTACGTCCGCCAGATATCGGGCGCGTCCCTCCGGCTGAAGAGGCCGAAGGTAAGCGGGCGCCCCGTCTCGACCGCCAGCTCGCGCAGCCGGCGCTGGTAGTCCTTGAGGCCGGGGTGGCCCAGCTCGCGGTCCACGCTTTCGCCCGCGATCTCGAAGATGCCCGCGTTCATCTCGCCCATCGCGCCGACGAGGCGGCGAACCTCGTCCCACGCGGCGACGCGGCTCGCGACGGGACGGTGGTCTGGGGTCTCGTGGCTGGTTGACCGCGAAGTCGTGAAGCCCATGGCGCCGGCGGTGAGGGCGCTCCGCAGCTCCTTCTCCATCGCCTTGAGGTCATCCTCGGTGGCCGGCTGGTCGAAGGCGCGCTCGCCCATCACGTAGGTGCGCAGGGCGGAATGGCCGAGGTACCCCGAGTAGTTGATGCCCTTGGGCAGGGCCTCGACGGCGTCGAGGAACTCGGCGAACGTGGTCCACGTCCATTCGATGCCCGCCTCCATCGCCTCCGCGGAGATGTCCTCGGCGCGCTGGAGGTTGCGGATGACCAGGTTGCGGTCGGCCTTGGCGCAGGGGGCGAGGGTGAAGCCGCAGTTGCCCATGACGACGCTGGTAATCCCGTGCCAGCAGGACGAGGTGCCGAGCGGGTCCCAGAAGACCTGGGCGTCCATGTGCGTGTGCCCATCCACGAAGCCGGGGGACACGACCTGGCCCTCGGCGTCGATGACCTCGCGCGCCGACTCCCGGATGCGGCCGATGCTGGCGATGCGGCCGCCCTTCACGCCGACGTCGGCGCGGTACCGGGGCAGTCCGGAGCCGTCCACCACCCAGCCGTTCTTGATCACAAGGTCATAGGACATGAACCGCTCCTCCTTAGGTCAGGGCCTTGGGGCACCGCGCTCGTCGAAGTTGCCCCATGGTACTCCACCTTTGGGCGTACTCAAGAGGTTAGGAATCGGCTTTGACATCCTCCCAAGGCGCGCCTAGACTCCCTGAGCGCCAATATGGACCCAATATGGATATAGGCGTTTTCGACCATCTCGATCGGCGGGACGTGCCGCTCGCCGAGTTCTACGAGAGCCGGCTGCGCCTGCTCGAGAGGTACGACGCGGCCGGCTTCTACTCCTACCACTTGGCCGAGCACCACGCGACTCCACTGGGGCTGGCGCCCTCTCCGGGCATCTTCCTCGCGGCCGCCACACAGCGCACCCGGCGCATCCGGCTCGGGCCCTGCGTGTACTGCCTGCCGCTCTACGACCCGCTCCGGCTGATCGAAGAGGTCTGCATGCTGGACCAGCTCTCGCGGGGGCGCTTCGACTTCGGCGTGGGACGCGGGATTGTCCCCTACGAGATGGCGTACTTCAATCTGCACCACCTCGAGACCGAGGAGATCTACCAGGAGGCGCTCGAGGTCATCCTGCAGGGGCTCCAGAGCGAGGTGCTCGACCACCGGGGCAATCGCTACACATACCGGAAAGTCCCCATGATCCTCCGGCCCTTCCAGCAGCCGCACCCGCCGCTCTGGTACGGCCTGAGCCATGCCGCCGGCGCGGAGTGGGCGGCGACCAACCGCGTCCACGTCCTCACCAACGGCCCGAGCGAGGTGTCGGCGCCGCTCTTCGACCGCTACCGCGAGGTCTGGGAGCGCAAGCACGGCGGCGCAGCCATGCCCAAGCTCGGCATCTCGCGCCACATCGTCGTCGCGCCCACCGACGCGCAGGCCGAGGCGCTGGCGCGGCCGAGCTACGCCACGTGGTACGCGAACCTAACCAAGCTCTGGCGCGACTTCGGCTCGATCCCCATCCGCTTCGCCCGGGACTTCGACGAGGCGCGCCAGCGCGGCGTCGCCATCGCGGGCACCCCCGCGCGGGTGCGCGAGGAGATCGAGCGCCAGGTCGCCGCGAGCCGCTGTACCTACTTCGTCTGCCGGCTGATGTTCGGCGAGATGAGCGAGACCGAGGCCGCGGCGTCCATCGGCCTCTTCAGCAACGAGGTCATGCCGTATCTCACCGCGCTGGTTCCGCCTGGAGGTGGAGCGTGACGGCAAAAGCGTCTGTCCTCGAGTTCGGCATGGGCGTGGACGTTCACGGTCGGGACGCCACGAAGGCCGCCTGCCGCGCGGTATCGGACGCGATCCGGCATTCGAGCTTGCCGCTGCTCCATGATGTCCGGGAGCGCGGCGGGAAGATGCTGGTTGACGTCACCGTTGCGGTCCCCGACCCGGGGTCCGTCAATATCGATACAGTCCGGCGCGAGCTTCCTCACGGCGAAGTCACTGTCCACGCGGTGAGCGGAGGTCTGCGCGTGCCCGGCGCGGACACGATTATCGCGTGCGCGGCCATCACCGTCAGCATCGAGTACCCGGAGGCGTCAAGATGAACAGCCCCATCGGTCTCAAGCGGCTGCAGCACCTGGTCCTGTGGGTGTCCAACGTCGATCGGAGCGTCCGGTTCTACGAGGACGTCTTGGGCTTCGAGGTGAAGCGCCGGTACCCCAACGCGGCCTTCATGAAGATTCCCGGCAGCGCCGACGACCACAACCTCGGTCTCTTCGAGCAGCCGGGGGCTCCGAGGCCCGACGAGGGCGTGGCACGTATGTACCATTCGGCGTGGGAGGTCGGCGAGATCACCGATCTGGTCCGGGCGCGGCTGCGACTCGCCGAGGCGGGCGCGCTCGTCGGCCAGTCGGATCACGGCGTGAGCCTGTCGCTGTACGCCAAGGATCCCGACGGCCTCGAGTTCGAGATCTTCTGGACGGTACCGGGAGGCACTTCTGTCGGGACCAGGGCGCTGGACCTCGAAGCCGAGGTCGCCCGCTGGACTACCCAAGGCGTTTGACCACACCTTGAAGGAGGCGGGCATGCTGGCGATCTGGGTGAAGGCGCGCATCAAGCCGGGGGAGCGGCAGCGCTTCCTGAAGGCGATCGAAGTGGACGCGCTCGGTTCCGAGGGGGACGAGCCTGGGTGCCTGCGCTTCAACGTCCTCCAGGACGCGCAGGATGAGAACGTCTACTACTTCTACGAGGTCTACAAGGACGAGGCCGCGCTCGAAGCCCATCGCGCCACGCCGCACTACGCGGTCTGGAAGGCCGTCGCCGACACGCTGGACGGGCCGACCGAGCCGACCCGCTGCGGGACCGTGTTCCCGGCGGCGCGCGCGTACTGGGGCAAGTAAGCGCCGATTTCCGATATCACGGGTGAGCGCAGCGGCGGGGGTGTCTCGGATGTCGGTGTCAAGGGAGGAGGAGGACGCGGCGGGGGTGGAATCTCGACAAGGACCCCCTGTCATCTCGTTCCGCATGGGCGGAACGGCAGGTTCGAGAGCGTGCGGCCCGCTTAGCCGCATAGGAGGCAGGAGAGAATGGGCAATATCGGGAATCTCGGCTCAGAGGCTGGCAAACACATCGGGCTGGCCGCGGAGGCCCAGATGATATCGTGCAACGCCTCGCGGTGTATCACAGCAAGGGAACGAAGGCGTGCCCTGCAAGGTCGCGGAAACGCGGGTGCCGTCGGAGCTCGGTCGGGCTCGTTCGTCGTGCTATACAGAACTACGCAGCCGGATATCGCAGTTCAAGATACTGAGCGTTCGCCGCACTAGCGAGAGGTTCTGCAGATGACTGGCTACGATCGCTGGCGCCGGGTCCGCTACGCAGCAATGGCGATACGCGTTGGTGCGCTCGTCCTTGTGGCGTTCCTGCCCGCTCTCGCCAGTTTCGTTTCCGGGCCTGTCGGCGATGCACAAGCGCAGCACCAGCCTGCCGGGAAGGTCTACCGGATCGGCTTTTTGCGTCAGGGTCCGCCACCCAAGGCCTGGGTTGAGGCGCTTCAGCAGGGTCTACGAGAACGAGGATACGTCGAGGGTCGGAACCTAGTTTGGGAATTTCGGTCGACCGACGGCAGCCTGGACCAACTTCCGCAATTCGCCGAGGAGTTGGTGCGATTGAAGGTGGATCTCATCCTGGCTTCAGCTGCGTCAGCCGCGGTGGCCGCCATGGGCGCGACGTCTTCGGTGCCTATCGTGTTTGCGGGCGTCTACAACCCGGATAAGATCGGCCTCGTCCAGAGCCTGAGATATCCGGGGGGCAACATCACGGGAGTCGCCATCGCCGTCGATGCTGCGGAAATGACCGGTAAGCGCCTGCAGCTGCTTACGGAGCTCGTTCCGACGCTCAAGCGAGTCGCGATCCTGTCGCATCCGCCCCATCCGACCAACGCCATGCAGTTTCAGGGGGCGGGCGCCGCAGCACGCGCACTGGGCGTGCAGCTTGTGGAGGTCCCAGTGCGGGGCGGGGACGATTTCGATGCCGCCCTCAAGGCACTACGCGGCATCGACGGTCTGCTGCACGTCGACACTCCACTTTTCACGACGCACCGGGCTCGATTCGTAAAGGCGGCAGCAAGCACCCGACTGCCCGCGATCTATGCGCTCAAGGAATTCGTCGAAGTTGGAGGTCTCATGTCGTACGGTGTGGATGTTGTGGATGTGTACCGCCGTGCGGCGCCCTACGTGGACAAGATCCTGAAGGGCGCGAAGCCTGCTGACCTGCCTGTCGAGCAACCTACGAAGTTCGAGTTGGTGATCAACAAGAGGACGGTTAATGCTCTCGGCTTGGCGATCCCGCCGTCATTCCTGGTGCGAGTCGATCAGATCGTCGAATGACTGTCTGCATCGATGGGGCGTCGAACATGGCAGTGGAGCGGACGCTTGGCTCGCATCCGCTCGCCGCCGCCGCTCACCGCCAGCGTTCGGGTTCGGTTGTTGCGCGGGCCCGCAATCACCCTAATCGAACTGCCTGATGTCCGAGGTTGACCTCATCTGACAGGCTCCACCCTACGGAACCTGTCAAGGAGGCGTAAGGGCGATGGGCAAGGTCGTCTACGCGGCGGCGATGTCGCACGTGCTCTATCCCGACTACTACGGCAAGAACGTGGGGCCCCACGGGCGCCGGATGGTCGAGGAGCTGATCGCCGTGGTCCGGGACATGGGCCGCGACATGCTCGCCGCCAAACCGGACGCCCTCGTCGTGATCGCCGACGACCACCTGAACGTCTTCTCCTTCGACGCGATCCCGGCCATGTGCGTGCGCATCGGCCGCTCCGTCCAGCGCATGGTCCAGGACGACGCGATCGAGTTCGACCGCGCGCTCGACGGCCTGCCCGAGCGCTACCCCCTCCACGAAGATCTGGCCAACCGCGTCCTGGAGCAGGGGATGGAAGCGGGCTTCGACTTCGCCGCCTCGTGGTCGGCCCCGCTCGACCACGCGTTCCTGAGCCCCGTGAGCACGCTCTGCGGGCCTCTACCCGTGCCGCCCCTCGTCCCGTTCTGGGTTAACTGCTTTATCGCGCCGCAGCCCACGGCGCGCCGCTGCTTCGCGGCGGGCAGGCACATCGCCCGAGTCGTGGCTGAGGGGCCCTGGCGGGTCGCCGTGATCGCGACCGGCGGTCTCTCGCATTTTCCTGGCCTGTCGCTGGCCCGCGTTGGCACGTCCGACGTCCTATTCGACCGCTGGCTGGTGAGCCTCATGGAGGTGGGCGATCACGAGGCACTGTGCGCGCTCACCATGAAGGACCTCGACGAGAGCGGCTCCCACGAGTTCCTGAACTGGATGGTGCTGGTCGGCGCTGTCAGCACGGCCCGGGCCCGCGTCCGTTTCTTCGGCGAGATGGGCCGCATCGATCTCGCCGCCCTCGAGTGGGCGCTCCCATGAGCCGCTACGAGGTCAACGTCCTCCTCTACCGCCTGAAGAAGGACCAGGCCTTCCGGGCCCGCTTCCGCGACGACGCGCGCGCCGCGCTCGCCGCCGCCGAGCTCACCGACGAAGAGCGGGAGGCGTTTGTCCGCTGGGACTCGCGGCGGCTGAACGAGCTCGGCGGCTCGCTCCACCTGCTAATCTCCATCCCCGGGCACGGCGGGCACTGAGAGCGCCGCCGGCCGCGGGGTCGCGCTAGGGCGCTTCGACGGCGCGGGAAGCCAGGAGCGCGGCGATCCGCTCCTCGTCGTAGCCGAGGAGATTCGCGAGTACGTCGCGGGTATGCTGGCCCACGCGATGCGGGGCGGGGCCCTGCGGGTGGACCGGCTTGCCGTCGAGGTGGTAGGGACTGGCCGTCACGCGCACGTCCCCGCGGGCCGGATGCGACAGCGCCGGGAAGAACTTACGCTCGGCCAACTGGGGCGCCGCGATGACCTCGGCCGGGCGCAGGACCGGCGCGCAGGGTAGCCGCGCCTTGGTGAGCACGTCGATCGCCGCGTCCACGCTCGCAAAGTTGTCGAGCCACCGGCCGATTACCTCACGGAGCGCGCGCCAATTCGCCCGCCGCGCATCCGCCGTCGCGAAACGCGCATCGTTCGTCAGCTCCGGGCGCTCCATCACCTTGAGCAGCCTCGGCCAGAGTTCGGGCCCGCCCACGACCTGGAACGCCAGGTAGCGGTGACCGATCTTGTGGACCACCATGCCGGGCCGCGGATTGCCGTGCTCCTGGCCGCCATTGAGAACGGCCCCGAAGGTCACGCTGTCCGAAGCCACGAGGGCCTCGAGCATGGAGACGTCCAGATGCGCGCCGCGTCCCGTGCGCGCCCGCCGCCAGAGCGCGCCCAGGACGGCGGTGGCGGCATGGGTCGCGGCCAGCATGTCGGCGGCCTGGAGGTTCGAGGCCCGCGGGTTCGGCTCGTCGCCCTGCTCGAGGTGCATGAGCCCGGACATGGCGTTGATGGTGTGGGCGAAGGCCGGGCGGAGCCGCCACGGGCCCGTCTGCCCGAAGCCGGAGATGGAGCAGTAGACGATGTCGGGCTTCACCAGGCGGACCGCGTCGTAGTCGCAGCCGAGGCGGGCGACCACACCCGGCGTGAAGTTTTCGATGAAGACATCGGCGTGACGGGCGAGGTCGAGCACCACGCGGCGGCCCTCGGCGTGGGACAGGTCGACCGCCACGCTCTCCTTGCCCGCGTTGACGCGCGTGAAATACGTGCTCTGGTCGTCGCGGCCGGGCTCGAGCTGGTGCGGGTTGTGGCGCGTCTCCTCGCCGGTGCCCGGTCGCTCGATCTTGATGACGCGCGCGCCCATGTCGGCCAGCAGGCGCGTGCAGTACGGGCCCGCGAGGACGCGGGTGAGGTCGAGGATCAGCAGGCCGCTCAGCGGGAGCGAATCGTCGAGAGGCTTCGCCGCCGCCGGCGCCATCAGGCCAGGAAGTCTCGGCAGAGCGCTTCCCACATGGTGGCCGACAGGCGGAGGCTCTCCGTGTCGATGCGCTCATTGTTGCCGTGGAACATGAGCGGGTAGTCGGTGTAGGGAATGCGGCGGGAGTGCAGGGCGAAGCCGTAGGACGGCACACCCTTCCAGCGGAAGTACCGCGCGTCGGTGGCGCCGCCGGTGAGGCGCGGGATGATCTTGCTGCCGGGCACGAGCGCCTGCGTCACCCGGGCGAGCGCCTCGCCGAGCGGCGTGTCGAGCGAGGTCGTCGATCCTTCCTGGCCGCGTGGAGCATCGATCTCCACACGCGAGGCGAGATCGCCCAGCGCCTCCTTCAGCATGGCGTCCACGTCGAGCGGGCTCACCCCGGGAAGCGCGCGGATGTCGATGTCGATCGCGATGCGGTCGGGGATGACGTTGATCTTGGACCCGCCGTGCACGACATTCGGCGAGAAGGTCGTGTGGGTGCACGCGTGCGCAATTCGCGCGAGCCCCAACGGCTCGAGCGTGCGCACGGCCTCCAGCACGCGTTTGGGATCGGTCAGCGCCGCCTCGAGCTCCTTCGGCAGCTCCAGCTCGGCCACGTAGCGCCGCCACTCGTCGAGGATCTTCGCCTTGGGCTGGTAGACGGCTACCCGGCGCACCACCTCGGCCGCCGTGACGAGGGCGTTGTCCGTGCGGAAGGGCATCGAGCCGTGGCCGGGCGTGCCCTTGACCACGAGCCGCCGCCAGTTGACGCCCTTCTCGCCGACGGTCACCGGCAGCTTGATGCCCGAGGGCGCGGGGATGGGAACGCCGCCGCTCTCGGTGATCACGTAGTCGGCCTTGACCGCGTCGAACTTCTCGCGGGTCAGGTAGCTGGCGCCGTAGACGCTGCCGGCTTCCTCATCGGCGACGGCGAGGTAGATCAGCGTCCCGCGCGGCTTGAAGCCGCTCTTGGCCAGCCGCCGCGTGGCCACGGCCATCGTGGACGTGATGTTGAGCATGTCGGTAGCCCCGCGGCCCCAGACGATCCCGTCCACCACCTCGGCGCCGAACGGATCGCGCTCCCAGCCGGATGGGTTGACGGGCACCACGTCGGTGTGGCCCATGAGGAGGAGCGTGGGAGCTTTCGGGTCGCTGCCGTCTATTCGAGTTATGAGGCTGACCCTACCGGGCCCGGCCGCGTGGCGCTCGAAGGAGAGGCCCGAGCCCGCGAAATACGATTCGAGCGCGTCGGCGTTGCGCTCCTCGTGACCCGACTCCGGCGTGCCGTCGTTCACGCAGGCGTTCCTGATGAGGGCGCACAGCAACTCCGTCGCTTCGGTCTCGAGATTCTTCGGGTCGGTCACGGGGCCTCCTCGGGTCTGGGGTCAGGTCTTGAAATACTACATTCTGGTTCTGCAGGTCGTGACGGGCCAAACGCAATCGCCCGAATGTCGTATTTCAAGACCTGACCCCGAACTGAAGCGCGGCCTCGGCCTCGGCGATCATGCGTTCGATCAGCTCGCGCGCGGGCACGATCTCGCTGATGAGCCCCGCGCTCTGGCCGCAGGCGGCGTGGCCGTTCTCGATGTCGCCCTCCTCGCGCGCCCGGATGGCGGCGGGGAAGCCCACACGCTGCGCCTGGAGCGGGAAGGGCAGGATCTCGGCCGTGCGCTTCTCCCACTCGCGCGTGAAGTCGTTGCGGATCGCGCGGCAGGGCTTGCCGGTGGCGCCGCGATGGACCACCGTGCCTTCCTCGTCGATGGCGACGATCTTTTTCTTGTAGTTGTCGTGGCCGTAGGCTTCGTGGGTGGCGATGAAGCGCGTGCCCATCCAGACGCCGACGGCGCCCAGCGCCAGCGCGGCGGCAAGCCCGCGCCCGTCGGCGACACCGCCGGCTGCGACCACCGGCGTCGGTGCCACCGCGTCCACCACCGCGGGGATCAGCACCATCCCGCCGATGCGGCCCGTATGCCCTCCGGCCTCGTGCCCTTGCGCGATGACGGCGTCCACGCCGTTGGCGGCGTGGTCACGCGCCTGCTTGACGTTGCCGCAGAGGGCCATGACCTTGATGCCGAGGCGGTGGGCCTCGGCCGTGACGGGGCCGGGATTGCCGAGCCCGGCGATGAGCACCGGCACCCGCTCCTCGAGCGTCACGTCTGTCCACCCTTTGACCTGGTCGGTGAATTGCTCCACCTCGTCACCGGCTATGCGGATGGTCGCGAAGAGGACGTCCACGCCGAAGGGCTTGTCGGTGAGATCGCGCACGCGGCGGATCTCATCGCGCAGATGTGCGGGGGTGCCGTGGGCCGCGGCGATGACGCCGAGCCCGCCGGCCGCGGAGACGGCCGCCGCCAGGGAGGAGCGGGCGACGAAGGCCATGCCCGCCTGGCAGATGGGATAGCGGATGCCGAGGAGGTCGCAGAGCGGCGTGTGGAGGTTGCTGCGTGTCTTCGTGACCATGGCCGTGTTCCCTCCCGGTTGGCTCCGGCGGCCACTATCGCACGCGGCGGCGCCGGCGGCAATCGGGGAGTCGTCGCCGGGCCAATGGCTTAGAAGCGCTGGCCGATTGCGATACCCATGTCGTCGAGCCGCGCGATCCCGGAGCCGAGAAACAGTTATTCAAATGCAAAGATCCGCTTCCAGTCATTCTTCATGCTGATGACGACCCAACCCTTCTTCTTCGCCTCGGCCATCAGCGCGTCGGAGAAGGTGCCGACCTTGCTGTGGGGTCCGTAGGCGTACTCGCGCTGGGCATCATCGTGATGAACCAGCATCACGAGCCTCGCGCCGTCGCCCGCCTGGGTATACTCCAGCATCTGGCGGTCGCCGGTCGAGTTGCCGAAGGCCGCGTACGGCCGGCGCCCGATCATCAGGTGGATGCCCTCGGGCTTGCCGGCAAAGTTGTCGTTCAGCAGCAGCTTCGGCTCTTTGGTCAGAAACGGCCGCCCGCTCTTGTCATAGGCGTACTTCGTCCCGCTCGTGCTGCCGACCACCTGCTCGGGCGGGATGCCGTAGACCTGGTCGGCGAATACGCGCACGAAATCCTGGCCGCCGCCGGTCACGATGTAGGTCTTGTAGCCGTTGGTGCGCAGGTAGCGCAGCACCTCCTGCATCGGCTGGTACGTCAGCTCGGTGTACGGCCGCTTCCAGCGCGGGTGCTTGGCGGTCGCCAGCCACTGTGTCACCTCGGCCTTGAACTCCTCCACTGTCATGCCGGTCAGAGTCGCTTGGAGGATCTTTTCGAGATCGGAAAACAAGATCTTCGCGATGGCTGCGCCGTCGCCGGACAGCACCGTCTTGAAGGGCTCCACGTTCTTCAATTCGGGCTTCCTGGCCACCACCGCCGGCACCCGTTCCAGGCAGTAGATCACCTGCGGGTACATCGGCTGCTCGACCCACAGCGTGCCGTCCTGATCGAAGGTGGCGATCCGCGCTTCCGGCGCGACGAACTTCGGGCTCGCCTTGTCCGTGGTGGCCTGCACGAACTCCGTGATCGCCTTCTTGGCCGGCCCGTCGTTCCAGGACGGCAGCGGATCGGTCTGGGCATGCGCCTGGCCGAAGACGACTAGAAGAGCAGCCAGCGTCAGACCGCGGACTATTCGGTATGTCACTCCACGCCTCCTTGAAACACCGGTCATGTGCGCTGTGCCCTTCGGCTTGCCGCAGAGTTGTGAAAGTGTGCTTGGTCAGCGGATAGAGCCACGCCGCCGCGAGCGCTCAGCCCTTCAGCAGCTCCTCGGCGATGCGCTTGACGTCGCCGGCCTCGACCTGGCCCTTGTGGGTCTTCATGATGTCGCCGATGAGGCGCCCGACCTGCTTGCCGTCGACGATGCCGAGCGCGGCGAGGCGCTCTTTGACGAGCGCCCGCGCCGCCGCCTCGTCCATGCCCTTCGGCAGGTAGCCTTCGCAGAATTCCTGCTCAAAGCGAAGCTGCGCGGCGTGTGCGGCGCCGCGCTCGCCCAGCTTGTCGTACTCCGCGATGGCCTTCTGGAGCTGCTTGCGGTAGGCGCCGATGACGTCGAGGACGAGCGCGTCGTCGATCTGGCCGGCGAAGCCCTTGGCGGTGCGGCGCTCCTGCAGCCGGGTCTTGAGCATGCGCACCACGTCCGCGGTACGCCCGTCCTTGGTCTTGATCGCCTGCGTCAGCCGGTTCGTCAGCTCCTGTTCGAGCGCCATGGGAGTCTCCAGGTGCGAGTTCTCATGCCGTCGCCATCGCGCCCTTGACGCGGAAGGCGGCGACGATGGTGACGATGCCGCCGACGATGATGATGCAGCCGAGCGTTGGGACATAGGCGAGCATGCCCATCACCGGATGCGTCACCAGGAAAATGCCCAGGATCACCTGGACCAGGCCCAGAAGGGAGCCGCCCCACGAGAGACTTGGCTTGAAGCCGCCGACCAGGTTGATCACGCCGATGACGATGGCGGCGAAAGCCAGCAGGTAATACTGGAAGGCGATCGTGACGATGGCGCCGACAAGGGGGTGGACGATCAGGATAACGCCCGCGACAGCGCCGAGGAGGCCGCCGAAGATGCGCCAGCCGCGGCCGGGCTGGGCGTGGGTCAGCCCGCTCATGAGGTCGATCACGCCACCCACTACCCAGAAGACGGCCATGAACTGGACCAGCAGGACGGCGGTGATGCCGGGCCGGAAGAGCAGGAAGAGACCAAGGATGATCCAGGACACGCCCCAGAGCAGCAGGAGCGCCCAGCCGTGAGACTGCGGAGTGGTGGTCGCCATGGTTCTGTCCTCCTCGTGTGGGCCTCGGGCGTTGACCGGGCGGGAGTATAGCACGCGGTCGTGTCCTTGACAGGCAGCGGCACGGGCGGTTCAATAGCGCGGTCGTCTGTGATCCCCCAATTTAAAGGAGAGTGACGTGCGCGAGAATACGCTCAGGACGATCTGGAAGCGCGGCGAGGCCGCCGTCAACGGATGGCTGTCCATTCCGTCGGGCTTCTCGGCCGAGGTGATGGCCCACCAGGGCTTCGACTCGCTGACGGTGGACATGCAGCATGGCGTGGTCGACTACCAGGTCGGCGTGTCGATGCTCCAGGGCATCTCGACGACCGGGGTGATTCCGCTGGCCCGTGTGCCGTGGAACGATCCGGCCCGCATCATGAAGATCCTGGATGCCGGCGCCTACGGGGTCATCTGCCCCATGGTCAACACGCGCGAGCAGGCCGAGGCGCTCGTCCAGGCGTGCAAGTACCCGCCGCGCGGCTACCGCAGCTGGGGCCCGGTGCGCGCGAGCCTATACATGGGGGCCGACTACGGTGACCGCGCCAACGAGGACATCATCGTGATGCCGATGATCGAGACGGCCGAGGCGCTCAAGAACCTGGACGACATCCTGAGCGTGCCGGGGGTGGACGCGGTCTACGTCGGGCCGTCGGACCTGTCGCTGGCGTTCGGCTGCAAGCCGCGGCTCGACCAGACGGACGCGCCCGTCGTCGAGGCGCAGCAGGTCATCGTCAAGGCGTGCAAGAAGCACGGCGTCGTCGCGGGCATCCACAACGCGACCGCCGCCTACGCCGTCAAGATGATCGCCGAGGGCTACCAGTTCGTCACGCTCGCCAGCGACAGCCGCTTCATGGCGGCCAAGGCCGCCGAGGAAGTCGAAGTCGTCAGAAAGACAGGAACAGAGGGCGGGAAGCTCCCGGCGTACTAGGCGTGCGCTTCGATCTGGTGCTGCTCGAGAGAGCTCGCGCGAATCTTGCCGCCTTCGACCGGCGGGCCGCGGCTCTCGAGGGGCGCAAGGCCGCGGCGGTGGCCGTGGTCCTGCTTCCCGATCAGGAGGGGCGCGGCTGCTTCCTGCTGACCAAGCGCGCGCCCACGCTGCGCGCCCACACGGGGCAGTGGGCGCTGCCGGGCGGCCGGATGGACGCGGGGGAGAGCCCGGAAGGGGCTGCGCTCCGCGAACTCGACGAAGAGGTCGGGCTCAAGCTCGGCGCGGGGACGGCGCTCGGGCTCCTCGACGATTATCCGACGCGCTCGGGGTTCGTCATCACCCCGGTCGTCTTCTGGGCCGATGATCCCGGCGCGCTCTCTCCGAACCCTGCCGAGGTGGCGCGCGTGCACCTGGTCCCGCTCGAGGATCTCGATGCTCCCGACGTCCCGCGCTTCGTCAGCATCCCAGAGAGCGACCGGCCGGTCATTCAACTCCCCATCCTCGGCAGCCTCATTCACGCGCCCACGGCGGCCGTCATCTACCAGATGCGCGAGGTCGTGTCGCACGGCCGCCCGACGCGCGTTGACCATCTCGAACAGCCCGTTTGGGCGTGGCGCTGATCGGAGACCATATGGGAAAGCTTGACGGGAAGATCGCGATCGTCACCGGTGGCGGTACCGGCATCGGCCGCTCCACCGCGCTCATGCTGGCCGCCGAGGGCGCGCACGTTGTCGTCGCGGGCCGGCGCAAGCCGCCCCTCGAGGCGGTCGTCGCGGAAATCAAAAAGGCGGGAGGTCGCGCTGTGGCGCGCGAGGCCGACGTCGCCAAGCCCGCCCAAGGGCGCGCCTTAGCGGAATGGGTCGTCAAGGAGCTCGGGCGTGTGGACATTCTGATCAACAACGCGGGGCATTCCAGCAAGGTGCGCAACGCCCGCTGGGTGGGGCAGGAGGACTGGGACGCCGTGATCGCCGTCAACCTGACCGGGGTGTACGCGCTGACGCAGGCCGTGCTGCCGAGCATGATCGAGCGGGGCGGCGGCGCCATCGTCACGGTCGGCTCGTACGCGGCGCTCCGGCCGGGGCTCATCGGCGGGGCGCCCTACGGCGCCGCCAAGGCGGGCGTGCTCAACTTCATGGGCCACGTCCACACCGTGCTCCGCGACAAGGGCATCCGCGCGACCACCGTGATGCCGGCCGAGGTGGACACGCCGATCCTGGCCAACCGCCCCCTGCCACCCGCCGCCGCGGCCCGCGCCACGATGATGCAGCCCGAAGACGTCGCGGCGGCCATCTTGATGTGTGTGACGCTGCCGGAGCGCACCGTGGTCGAAGAGATCGTGCTGAGCCCGACGAAGACGCGCGACCAGAGCCGCGACGTAGAGGTCGCGCGCAACCTGGGCGCGCCGCCGGGAGCGAAGTAGTCTCAGCTATCCGCGATAGTCGCGGTGCCAGAGCTCGAGATATTCGACTGCGTTCCGGCGGATGTCTTCGAGCTCCTCTTCGCTCATCTTCCTGACCGGCTTGGCGGGCACACCCATCACCAGCCAGCCGGCGGGCACGACCTTGCCCTGCGGGACCACGGCGCCCGCGCCCACCTGCGCGCCTTCTTCCACGACGGCCCCCGTCAGCACGACCGCGCCGATGCCGATGCGGACGTTGTCCATGATGGTGCAGGCGTGGACCACGCAGCGGTGGCCGATGGTGACGTTGGCGCCCACGATGCAGGGAAACTCCGGGGTGACGTGGAGCACGGAGTTGTCCTGGACGTTGGAGTTGCGCCCGAGCGTGACGTAGTTGTCCTGGTCGCCGCGGAGGACGGTCAGCGGCCAGACGCTGGCGCCCTCCTCGATGGTGACGTCGCCGATGACCTGGGCGGAGGGATCGACCCAGGCGCCCGGGTGGACGCGCGGGGTGCGGCCGGGAACGCTGCGGATCATGCGGGCGTCTACTTCCCGGTCCAGCGGGGCTTCCGCTTCTCGAGGAAGGCGCTCATGCCCTCCCGGAAGTCGGCGCTCGAGTAGGTGAGGGAGATCAGGTCCTCGCCGCCTTCGAGGCGCCGGCGCTCCTGGATGCGACGGACGGCCTCCTTGGTAACCTTTAATGTAATCGGCGCGTACGAGGCGACCTCCTCGGCGATGGCCTTCACGCGCGCCTCGAGCCCGGCCGCGGGCACGATTTCGTGGACGAAGCCCGCGGCGTGCGCCTCCTCCGCCGTGATGAGGCGCGCGCGCATGATCATCTCCTTGACCCGCGAGGGGCCGAAGAGCTCCACGCAGCGCGAGTAGTTCTCCATCGAGAGGCAGTTGCCGAGCGTGCGCGCGATGGGGAAGCCGAAGCTCGACTCCGGCGTGGCTATTCTAATGTCGCAGACGGCGGCGATCGCGAACCCGCCGCCCACGGCGAAGCCCTCGATCTGCGCGATGACGGGCTTGCCCACGCGCTCCAGCCGGCCGGTTCGCCGCTCGCCGTCGCGCTCGTACTGGATCCCGTCCTCCGCGGTCTTGAAGCTCTTGAACTGGCCGATGTCGGTGCCGGCCACGAAGGCCTTGCCACCCGCGCCGCGCAGCACGAAGACCCGGATGGAGTCGTCGGCGTCGATCTCTTCGCAGGTCTGGTAGAGCCGCTCGTACATGTTCCACGTCAGCGCGTTGCGGGCTTCAGGGCGATTGAAGGTGAGCGTCACCACGGGTCCGTCGCGGGTGACGAGGACTTCGCTCGAGTCTTGCGCCTGGTTTGCCAAGGTCTGTGCCTCCCCGTCTTTCGAGTCGCCGCATGGTAGCACGGCTGAAGGGGCGTGACAGGCCGCCCCGCTGTGGTCGCGCCCGGTGCGCTATACTCCGGCTCCGTGACCCGAGACCGCGTCAACCCCAGCGACGAGAGGGGTCGTCAGTGAAGCCGTCGCGCATCGCGCTCGCCTCCGTCCTCCTCCTCGCGAGCGCGCTGCCCGCCTCCGCGCTGGGCAAGTCGCCTCCGCCCGACGCTGCGCGGCCCGCCCAATCGGCGCCTGGCGCTGTCGCCGTGAACGCGGCGCTCAAGGCGGCCGCTATCGAGATACCGTTTCCCCAGCGCGACGTCACCCTCCGCTTCCCGCCCCGAGAGGAGACCTGATCCATGGCCCGGACGTCCCACACCGTTGGCATCATCGGGCTCGGCTTCGGCCGCGCCCACATTCCCGCCTTCCAGGCCCACGGCTGCGAGGTCGTGGCCGTCTGCCAGCGTAACGAGAAGGCCGCCCGCGCCGTCGCGGACCGGTACGGAGTGCCGCGCGCCTTCGCGCGCTGGCAGGACCTGCTTGCCCAGGCCAGGCCGGAGATCGTCGTCATCGCGACGCCTCCTGTCCTCCACCACGAGATCGCGCTCGCGGCATTCGCCGCCGGCTGCCATGTGCTCTGCGAGAAGCCGCTCGCCATGAACGCTTCTGAGTGCCGCTCGATGATCGAGGCGGCGGCGCGGGCCAAGCGCGTCGGGATGACCGGCTTCAACTGGCGCTACACTGCCGCGATGCAGCGCTTCCACGCGATGGTCGAGGCGGGCGCACTCGGCCGGCTCTTCCATGCCAACCTGCGCTGGATGGGGTCGCGCTGGGCCGACGAGTCCGCGCCGGCGACCTGGCGCATGGACCGGGCGCAGGCCGGCCACGGCGCGATGGGCGACATGGGCGTTCACGTCATTGATATTGTCCGCTGGCACTTCGGCGAGATCGCGGCGGTCAGCGCGCAGACCGGTATCGCCTATCCCTCGAAGACCGTGCCCGGGGTCGGAAAGGCGACCGACGCGGAGGACTACTGTGACGTGACGGCGCGGCTCGCCTCGGGCGCCCTCGTGGCCTTCATCGTCAGCCGCGCCGCGCGGGCGATGAACCAGCAGACCATCGAGGCCTACGGCTCCGACGGAGCGCTCGAGTATCGTCTCGATCGCGACAAGCCCCGCTGGTGGCGCGGCGAGCTGCGTCAGGCGGGTAAGGAAGGCGGCTTCGTCCCGGTCAAGGCGCCGGCCGGTTTGTCGAAGTCCGCGGGGGAGGGGGATGCGATGGAGGTCGTCGGCAAGACGACCATCGCCCCGCTCGTGAAGCGCTTCCTCGCCGCCGTCCGCAGGGGCCGGAGCGAGTCGCCGTCCTTCGAGGACGGCATGCGCGCCCAGGCCGTGCTGGACGCCGTGCTCGAGTCCATTGCGTCGGACGGCCGGATGGTGTCTATTTAGGCCACACACTCACGACCCTGGAGGGGCTTCCGATGGAATTCGAGTACTCGAAGAAGACCAAGATGTACATGGAGCAGGTGACCGACTTCATGGGCAAGCACGTCTACCCGGCGGAGCCCGTGTTCCACGAGCAGCTCAACCAGGGGCCGACGCGCTGGCAGGTGCCGCCCATCATGGAGGAGCTCAAGGCCAAGGCGCGCGAGCGCGGGCTCTGGAACCTCTTCCTGCCGGAGAGCGAGCGCGGCGCCGGGCTGACCAACCTCGAGTACGCCCCGCTCTGCGAGATCATGGGCCGCTCTCCGATCGCGCCCGAGTCCTTCAACTGCTCGGCGCCGGACACCGGAAACATGGAGACCATCGAGCGCTACGGCGGGCCCGAGCAGAAGAAGGAGTGGCTCCAGCCGCTGCTGGAAGGCAAGATCCGCTCCGCCTTCGCCATGACCGAGCCCAAGGTCGCGTCGTCGGACGCGACGAACATCGCGTCCTCGATCACGCGTGACGGCGACTCCTACGTCATCAACGGCCACAAGTGGTGGACCTCGGGCATCGGCGACCCTCGCTGCAAGATCATCATCTTCATGGGCAAAACGGAGGCCAAGAACCCCGACAAGTACAAGCAGCAGTCCATGATCCTCGTCCCGCGCGATGCCCCCGGCATCAAGGTCGTCCGGATGCTGACGGTCTTCGGTTACGACGACGCCCCCCACGGCCACGGAGAAGTCCTCTTCGAGAACGTGCGGGTGCCCGCCTCCAACATGCTGCTGGGCGAGGGCAGGGGCTTCGAGATCGCGCAGGGCCGCCTCGGGCCCGGGCGCATCCACCACTGCATGCGCCAGATCGGCGTTGCGGAGCGGGCACTCGAGCTGATGTGCCGCCGTTCCACGAAACGTGTCGCCTTCGGTAAGCCGCTGGCCGACAACGACATCACCCTCGAGCGCATCGCCCAGTCGCGCATCGACATCGACCAGGCGCGGCTGCTCGTCCTGCACGCGGCCTACATGATGGACACGGTCGGGAACAAGGCGGCCCGGCAGGCCATCGCCGAGATCAAGGTCGCGGTGCCCAACATGACCCTGGCCGTCGTCGAGCGGGCCATGCAGCTCCACGGCGGCGGCGGCGTCAGCCAGGAGTTCCCGCTGGCCTCCATGTGGGCGCACTCGCGCACTCTGCGATTTGCCGACGGGCCGGACGAAGTCCATCGGCGCCAGATCGGCCGCTTGGAGCTCCGGAAGCACGCGTAGCCTCGCCCCCTCACCCTTGTATCTTGCCGGGAGGCGGGAAATGATACGAGGGAAGAGCAGGCCGGGCGTGACAGACCGACTCACCCCAGGTCATCCGAGGCCGCAGGGTAGCATGGGTCGTCACGCCCGTTTCCTCCACAGCCCGAA